>CAYJIE010000231.1:0-1516 GCA_964370145.1 uncultured Oscillospiraceae bacterium | reverse complement strand
CTATGCAGGGAGAGTTACGGAGACTTGTCGCTGATGATCCCATCTTGCAGAAAGATTTCCCCTACATTAAAAATAGGCTTGCATTCAGTTTAGGGAAGAAATTAGATAGCGAGGGGAAACTCAAATCAATTTGTTATCAAATCCAGCTTTATTATGACAAATTGTCAGTCGAGTATGATGATAAACTTTTGCGAGCAATATGCTCTTCCATAAGGGATTGTCAGGATCGACTTCATAAGATTGTTCCAATATTTATTAGCCGTTGCATCTCACAAGGTTGGTCGTCAAAAGCCCTGTTTAAAAAAGCGGATGGGCTTTTTAGCGTTAAAGATAGCAGTTCAGAATTAGAGTCATTTCTCTCAAAAATTATCAAGGCACTTCCTCAAAAATACGCAGTGTTTTTCCCTTTTCGCTCCAAGGTAATTCCCAAATCGGGCCAATCAAGGGATGAAGGAAAGCGCCTCATATTTGAACGTTTAAGACGACTTGGCATTTCTGTGGGAACGTCCACAGAAGCAAAAGCAATATATCCAAATTTAAACGACCTTCAGCTAAAAAACGATACATATCTGTGGGTTGAGGTGCAGGCCTTAGATATTTATCAAGCTTCACATCAAGCAGTAAATCATTTGTCTCAACAGTTAAGTGTTCTCAGCTTTTTCTCTGATATTGACTCTTGGTCTCCTTCTGACCAACTATGGGTATCGCATAATGTGGATGAACCGTTCACCAAAAAACATGAGGCCGGGGATATTTATAGCACATACAATTACTTAGATAGCTCCTCTACAGTTTATTCTAGAACGGAGTCCATTTTATCTACTAACGATGGATCAGTCGAGTTGGCGCAACGCTTGCGTTCAGCTTTCAGTTACGTAAATTTAAGCAGAGCCTCTGTTTCTCCCGGTGAAAAGTACATGAATATGTGGATTGCATTGGAATCTTTGTGTCGCACTGAGTTGTCAGATAACATTATCAGTGGCATTGTAACAACGGTTCCGAACGCTCTTTGTTTGCGCTATATATATCGAATAATTCATAATTTTGTGGAAGACTGCCGTAGATGTGAAGTGACTTTAGATTTTTCTGAAAAAAGAATTCAGGCAACCAGCCACCATAAAGAAACGGTTGTTCAAGAGATGATTTCGGTTATATGCGACTCTTCGCTTTTTGCAGAACTCTGCTCCAAATGTAATGTTAATGCACTTCTCCTAAGGCGCAGTAAAGACCTTGGAGAAATTTTGAATGACGAAAAATTACTAATCCAAAAAATAGAGCGACATCATCAGACTGTTGTACAGCATATCAATCGACTGTATCGTCATCGAAACGAGTTAGTCCATTTGGGGCAAGTGGATTCAAACGCTACTATCCGCTATGTAGAACACCTCTATGATTATTTGGCTACTGTTGTTTCAGAGGTTGTTCGGTTTTCAGAAACAAAGCGCATATACCAAGCCGAGGTAATCTTTACCGCCATAAATGACAATTACCTAGAATTTCAGCAGCTTTCTTC
>CAYJIE010000230.1:0-1524 GCA_964370145.1 uncultured Oscillospiraceae bacterium | reverse complement strand
TCAAGCTCTGAAATAATGTCCATAGCTGCAGTTCTAAGCATTTGATATTCTTTATCTGAAAGTGTAACTGTAGGGGCAATAACAATACTGTCTCCTGTATGAACACCAACTGGGTCGAAGTTCTCCATTGAGCACACTGTAATTGTGTTGCCTGCGCCGTCACGCATAACCTCAAACTCTATCTCTTTCCAACCAGCAATAGATTTCTCTACTAAAACTTGTGTAATTGGAGATAAAGCTAAACCGTTTGTAGCAATATTAATAAGCTCTTGCTCGTTGTCTGCAATTCCACCACCGCTACCGCCTAAGGTAAACGCAGGGCGAATAATTAAAGGGTAGCCGCTCTCGTTAGCAAACTCTAGCGCTGTTTCAACGTCGTTAGCAATAACAGAAGGAATTACTGGTTGATTAATTTTTTGCATGGTCTCTTTAAATACAAGTCTGTCTTCTGCTTTGTCAATGGTCTCTGGCGAGCTACCTAAAAGGCGAACTCCCATTCTGTCTAAAAAGCCATCTTTAGCAAGTTGCATACAAAGCGTTAGGCCAGTTTGTCCACCAAGGCCCGATAAAATGCTGTCTGGTTTTTCTTTCTCAATAATTCTTTTAACTGTAGGTAAAGTTAAAGGCTCTATATAAATTTTATCTGCAATGTTTTTATCTGTCATTATTGTAGCTGGGTTAGAGTTAATAAGAACTATCTCTATTCCCTCTTCACGTAAAACACGGCAAGCCTGTGTGCCTGCATAGTCAAACTCTGCAGCTTGACCTATAACTATAGGACCTGAGCCTATAACCAATACTTTTTTTATATCTTTATTTAGCGGCATTGTGTACCTCCATCCTATTTATAAACCTGTCAAATAAAAAGCCTGTATCTAGTGGTCCACCACAAGCCTCTGGGTGAAACTGAACTGTCTCTGCAGATACATTTTTGTAAATTATACCCTCACAAGTTTTGTCGTTAACATTTATAAACCACTCTTTTGCAATGCTCTCATCAATTGTATCTGAAGAAACTGCATAGCCATGATTTTGGCTTGATATATACACTCTTCCTGTAGTTAAATCTTTTACAGGTTGGTTAGCACCCCTATGGCCAAAGGCTAATTTTTTTGTTTTAAAGCCCATTGCAAGTGCTGTAAGTTGGTGTCCTAAACAAATTCCGAAAACCGGAGTGTTTCCTTTAGTAATAATATCTTTTAAATTCTCTATAATCTCTACATTCTCTGCGGGGTCACCTGGGCCGTTAGATAGCATTATGCCGTCGAGGTTAAGCTTTTTCAAATCCTCTAAAGTTGTTTTAGCTGGCAGAATATGAACCTTACATCCACGTTCTGTTAGCTCCCTTGCAATGTTGTGTTTGTAGCCAAAGTCTAATAAAGCTACATTGAACTTTTCTTCTTTAGTTTCTAAACTGTCTTTTGTATCAACGCTTACACTTTCAACTGCTTCTTTAATTGTAAAGTTTTTAATTTGCTCCATATCAACAGTGCTTGGGTCGTTAGTAGTAATAACGCCGTTCAT
>CAYJIE010000229.1:0-1525 GCA_964370145.1 uncultured Oscillospiraceae bacterium | reverse complement strand
TGTGTTTTCATAGCGAGATAGATCCGCTTTCGCAAGTGGCTTATGTGTAATTTCAAGCGGCTTTGCGTTTATCGCCACCTCTTTTGCATCGGTGCTAAGCTCTAAGGTGTCAAATCGCCCACTTTTATTTACCGCTTGGAGCGGTGTTCCTTCGCTGACATTTTTAGCGGTGATTGTCGGCTTCATGGGCTGTATCGCATTGCTGTCAATTTTATTAACTGTCATAAGTAACTCCTTTGTATGCGGTTTAATGAATTTGATTTGTTGTATTATATATCGGCTTAAATTACTAAAAGTATAGCATTACTGCGAAAAATCAAGATAATTCATCTGCAAATGATATAAAACATATAGGAAAATAGACAATGCTTGAAACAAATTGATATTTGTGCTACAATGTGACGTAAGATTAAAAGCAAATGAAAAAGGCGGTGATATACTTGATTAGAATTGCAATTTGTGATGATGAACAACAAGCAATAAACGAACTGTCACATATAATTACAGCATTTGCAAATGAGAATAATTTGAAAATAGAGATACTAACATACTTTAGTGGCGAAGCACTTTTATCCGATATAACAGAGCAATCAAAGCAATTCAATATCTTCTTCCTTGATATAAAAATGAACAAAATCAATGGTATTGAAACCGCCAAAATTATTAGAAAAAAGAATGATACCGCAACCATCATATTTGTGTCCTCGCTTGGCGAATATGTGTTTGACGCATTTGAAGTGGAGGCGAAAGGATTTATTGTAAAGCCGATTGACAAGATAAAACTCCTCGCCATCCTTGAAAAAGCCATTGCAAAAATCATGCAGCACAAAACAGAGGTGCTCACCTTGCACCAACATGGTGAACTGAAAAAAATCCCCTTTAATTTGATACAGCATTGTGAAGTGGTCGGACACACAGTCTTTGTTTATGAGCGTGAGACAATCAATAAATATCAAGGTAAAATTGATGCACTCGAAAAAGAACTCAGTAGCGATTTCTTTCGTTGCCACAGGAGTTATATCGTCAATTTACGTTTTGTTGACAGCTATAAAGATAATATGATTTATATGCCAAGCGGCGAGAGAATTCCGGTCGCAGCACGTCGGAGAGTGCAATTTATGCAGGCACTTTTGCACTTTCAAAGAAAAGAGGTGCGTTAATGGAAGTCTTTAGTACGATTTTATTATATGCAATGGTTGTCCTAACTTCGATTGTTAGTTGCAGATTTTTAATCCTGTTTTCGTCTGCTAAAAATAATGTGCTTTACTATCTCATCTACACTGCGATAACTCTTGCGTTTAGTGTGTTCTTTCAAAGCACAAATTTCTATCTCCCAGAAATAATCAACAACATAATAAGCGTCTTGATTGCCACACTTTTCTGTAAGTTTGCGCTAAAGATAGACTTTAGCACCGCTATTCTTAGCAGTATGCTTGCAACTGTTGTCTTTGGAATTTACAACATTGTCGCCTTTTCGCTTAGCTCCGTTTTGCTTAGAGAAACGCTTATGAGCGAATTTGCGGTG
>CAYJIE010000228.1:0-1553 GCA_964370145.1 uncultured Oscillospiraceae bacterium | reverse complement strand
CCCTTGAAGGGCGTGTGCGCTTCACATCCATGGGTAACTCCATCCGACTCAAGGGCAAAAGCGCAGACTTTGAAATATTACGCGTAGATGGACTTTGTGATCCTATAAAATAATTGAGGAGGTAACCCATATGCAAGTGATCAATGAGATTGCCCACAGACTCAGAGAGCTTCGTGAGGTAAATGACTACACTGCAGAGCAACTATGTACAGAACTCTCTTTGGATTTGGAACTCTACAAGGGCTACGAGAATGACGGTAAGGACATCCCTATCAGCCTGCTGTATGAGTTGGCAAACAAATTCGGAGTGGACTTCACCGAGATTGTCACAGGACAGCCCGGACGCCTGCAGACCTACCAGATCGTCAAGCAGGGCAAGGGCAAGATTTTGGATCGTAATCCTGAGTACCATTTTCAAGATTTGGCGTATCGCTACGGCGCAAAAATCATGCAGCCTCTGCTTGTGACACTAGAACCCACGGACAAAAAAGCAGCCCTTGTCACCCATAGCGGACAGGAGTTCAATATGGTGCTCGAAGGCAAAATACATTTCCAATTTGGTGAGAAGGAATTCCTGCTCGAGGCCGGCGACAGTATCTACTTCAACCCTACCATTGCACATGGGCAGGCCTGCGCATCGGAGACCACTGCGCGGTTCTTGACCATCATCACAGAATAGGGGGCGAGACAATGCAAGATTATCTGTTGAAAAAATACCTGCCACGTATAGCGTTTGATTCCTATGAAGATTTCTATGAGAATTACCGTGTCAATGTCCCGGAGGATTTCAATTTCGGCTTTGATGTGGTGGACGCATGGGCAGACGTGCAGCCAGAGAAAAAGGCCATCGTGTGGTGCAATGACCACGGTGAGGAAAAAATATTGACCTTCAGCGAGCTGAAAAAGAGATCCAACCGCGTTGCAAATCTGCTGCGCTCCATGGGCGTGAAAAAAGGTTCTGCTGTGATGCTCATCTTGCGCCGCCGCTGGGAATACTGGGTCTGCGCGGCTGCGCTACATAAAATCGGAGCAGTGCTCATTCCAGGTACGCTGCAGCTCACGAAAAAAGACATTGTATACCGTGCGAATGCCGCAAAAATGGAGATGCTCATTTGCGTGAATGACCCCTTTGTCATCTCGCAGGTGGAGGCCGCAGAGGCAGATATTCCGAACTTGAAGGGTAAAATTCTCGTGGCCGAGAGGCGCGAAGGCTGGCTCAATTTAGAAGATGCATGTCAGGCGCAGTCCGAGGACTTTTCCCGTCCCACAGGAGAAGAAGCCACGCGCTGGGATGATATTATGCTCGTATACTTTACATCGGGCACCACGGGTATGCCCAAGATGGTGCGCCACAATTTTTCGCACCCGCTAGGACATATTGTCACGGCAAAGTATTGGCAGCAGGTACAAGAGGACAAGTTGCACATGAGCGTGTCTGACTCCGGCTGGGCGAAATTCGGTTGGGGCAAAATTTATGGACAATGGCTCAGCGGTGCGATCATCTTTGCCTACGACATGGACAAATTCGTGCCCACAAAGCTGCTTGCGATGAT
>CAYJIE010000227.1:0-1569 GCA_964370145.1 uncultured Oscillospiraceae bacterium | reverse complement strand
TCATGGTACAATAGTTTCAATAACTGCTATTGGAGTATAATTTATGCTAAATTTAAGTGCATTGAAAGACATATCACGGTTCAAGAAATATAAAAGCGGCGAAGTCGTTGTAAGTGAGACAGATGCGAAATGGGATGAGATGTTCATTTTGCTAAAGGGCGAAGTTAGCGTGGTCAAGGACAAAGGAAAGCCCACACAGACAATTCTGAACACATTAAAAGCCGGCAGTTTTTTTGGGGAGATGAGTCTTTTTTGCTCAATGCCAAGAACTGCTACGATAGTTGCGAATGAGGAATGCATCATGGTGGCACTCGAAAAAAACAGCTTCCTTGAATTTTCCGAAAAAAACTCATATGTAGTTTTCCAATTGATTGCAACAATTTGTGATAGATTGGCTAGCACAGGTAAGGAGAATGCGGCGCTAAGAAAAAGACTGACTGAGTTTGTTTCGGCACAAGAAGTACAGCAAATTGCCACTGCGGCGGTTGCCGGCGAAAAGCCACACACTTTTGGCTCAGACTTAGGAGAAGTTACAGTTAAGGGCAATTCAGATCCATCGGCTCCAAAGGCTCCAAACCCAGCAGGCGAGATAAGCATTTCAGCTGTCGGATTTTTACCTGAGGGGCATAAACAATATGGGTTACCACATGAGGCTATTCATGACGGATTTTTACTTCCAAGGTCTTATAGCTGCCCAAATTGTAAGCAAAAATTTGAGGGTGTGACAGTGCTTACATCAAAGCTTCGACCAAAAGCTCCTATGAAATGTGACCTAAAACGTGAATACAATGATTTGCCAGCCACTTGGTATGATCTTGTGACTTGTCCATATTGTCTGTTCACGACATTTGAATCAAGCTGGGATAAGACACCATATATCAAGCCAGACACAGCCACAGCACTCATGGAGCTTAACGGAAAAGTCGATGTGAACTTCCTCGCTCCTCGAAATATCGATATTGCTTTTGTCAGCTATTATCTCGCACTCATCTGTGCGGCGGCATATGACAATAGATATCAGCTTGAGACAAGACTTTGGAGGCAACTCTCTTGGATGTATGGAGATGTTGAGGATAAAGAGCTCGAGAGATATGCCACAGAGAAAGCATTCGCGAGCGCTAAGGAGTATTACAGCAAGGGCGATTTGTCGGGAGATGGAGTTGAACAATCACTACTCATGATTTTGGGAACATTGGCAAGACGACTTGGTGACCTCGACGAAGCCACAAACTATATCGGTGCCGCAAAGTTCATGCGTGATGGCAAGGTTGCATATAAAATGTTAATCGAAGATGAGATTGATGCCCTAAATGAGGAAAAAGAAAAGAAACGCGAGGCCGCGAAGGCAGAGGCGAAATAATTGTTTTGTAGAAATTAAATAATTAATTAAAGAGGGCTTTAGTGTACTGACCCCCAGAAGGTAGATATTGAAATCTAACTTCTGGGGGTCGGTATTTTTATGTAATAATATAGTTATGAGTTTAAGGAAAACGTTGTAGTTGTTTTTTATATTCCTACGATAAACCAACTTGCAGTAAGTATAGAGAAAATAATAAAAGCAATTCCAGT
>CAYJIE010000226.1:0-1597 GCA_964370145.1 uncultured Oscillospiraceae bacterium | reverse complement strand
TCACACTTTTAGAGCCTGATATGGTGATTTCTTGGAGTTCGTTTTTTGGTGATGACCGCATAGGCGATGTTACAAATTGGCATGAAAACGATGTTGCAACATACATCACTACAAATACAAGACGTGGTGGACATGCCAGAACACTTGAAAATGAATACCAAGACATATTAAACATAGGTAAGATATTTAATAAGGAAGCAGAAGCACAAGCCTTGGTAGACGAAGTTAAGGAAGAAATTGAAACAGCGCTGTCAAAAGCACCTGAGGGCGAATCTGTAAAAGTTGCAATTTTAGAGCCTTACGAAGGCGCAATTACAAACTACGGAGCAGACAGCCTAGCAGGCGACATGGTAACTCAACTGGGTGGCGAATTGGTGCAGGCTGAGTCGGGAACTATAGGAAAAGAAGATGTAATAGCCTTAAACCCCGATGTGATTTTTGTAATTTACCTACCATATGTAGGTGAGCATCCTGAGTCGATTTTAGAAAATCAACTTAGCTATTTCCTTGACGACGCATCTTTTGACTCTTTAACAGCGAAACAAAATAATAAAATAATTCCTGTGACTTTGGTAGATGTTTTTGCTTGTGGGTCACGTGCGATAAATGGTATTGAAACTTTATCCGAGGGAATGTATTAGGACGGAAATGAATGAATTCGAGTAAAATAAATAAAGGAAAATCGAGCTTTTCGATTTTCCTTATAGCATTAATAGGCGGAATTGCACTTTTAATATTTTCAATTTTGGTAGGTGTTGGATTTGGAACGATTTCTATACCGATTGACGAAGTTTATGGCGTTTTAATGCACAAAATATTTGGAATTGGCTCTTATGAACAGTGGGGAACGGGTAGCGTTCATGATGTTGTCTGGCTTATAAGACTACCGAGAATTATACTTGCGGTTGCGGTTGGAATGGGACTGTCTGTTTGCGGTGTTGTCATGCAAGCGATTGTCAAAAATCCACTTGCAGATCCATTTGTATTGGGTATCTCATCAGGAGCGTACCTTGGAGCAAGCCTTTCACTTGCGACAGGTTTAGGTGTTTGGTTTGGTGCGAATGCTATGGGCGTTTTTGGCTGTATCGGAGCACTTTTAGCATCTCTTGCGGTTATGACTTTGTCAAATTTAGGCGGAAAGTCAAACTCAGTTAAGCTAATATTAGCAGGTACAGCGATTGGTGCAATTTGTTCTGCATTTTCAAATTTTTGCATCATCATGCTAAGTGACTCAGACACCTCGGCGATAGTGCAGTGGTCTATGGGTGGGCTTGGTGGAGCAGATTGGGAAAGCAATGCGGTCATATTATCTGTGATACTTATAGCAACAGTGTTCTTCTTAACTCAAGCAAGAGTTTTGAACCTAATGCTTTTGGGTGATGACTCAGCGGTTACACTGGGAACAGATGTGCATAAATGGAGGATTTTATATCTAGTAATCTGCTCGTTGATGGTAGGTTTTTCGGTTTATAAAGCTGGAATGATAGGCTTTGTGGGTCTTGTAATCCCACATATGGTGCGTATGGTTTTTGGTACAGACCACAGAAAACTTTTGCCCCTTTCTGCACTCTTTGGTTCGATTTTTCTGCTTTGGGCA
>CAYJIE010000225.1:0-1600 GCA_964370145.1 uncultured Oscillospiraceae bacterium | reverse complement strand
TATTAAGTTTAGCCGAAAGTGTCATGTACACTTTATAGCTCTTATGCGTCATAATCCTCAATATGCGTTGGCTTTATGATTGCATAGATGATATATCCAAGGCTTGCACCGACTGAATTTAACAATAGGTCATCTATGTCGCATTTACCGAGCAAAGTTACAAGCTGAATCCCCTCGATTAGAACAATTATAAATAGCTCGGTTATAAAGAAACTCCAGAATTTACGCATTCTTATAAAGAGTATTGGCAAGAAGTAACCAAGCGGAATAAACATCACTACATTGCCAACAAGATTTATAATTGAGTATGCAATTAATGAGCCGTCAGAGCTCGAATTTTTTAATACTGCGATAAAAAGCGAGATTGTTTCAAATGGTGTGAAGTTATAATTTTGAGCTATTTGCTCAAAATATGTGCCTGTCGAATTCCCACCAATCCTTTGGATAAACAACAAATATATCATAATAATGATATATGCAAAAAACAGCATATAGATTTTATTTTTAGATTTTTTATTCATATAGACCCTTTCTAATGTTAAAGTCTAATATTAACACATTTTTCTTAAAAACACAAGCCCTGTAAATATTATTATTGACAATTTGGCAAATGATATATATAATTACTAGATGAGAATTCTTATATGTTTAGAACATATCTCCTGTAAATTGAAAGGAATAGAACTTAATGGGTACAAACGCGATAAAATTCCTAAATAAAATATTCAAAAAACCGCTACATCCATTTAATATGCAAAATGACAAAAGCAAGACATATGCGATGTGGCAATATGAAAAAGGCATCGATACCATCAATTTCTATCTCGATAATTACACAAAAGAGGAGATGTTCTTAAATAAGAATGTTCTTGATTTTGGTTGCGGTGCCGGCGGAAAATCGCTGTATTATGCAAGTCTTGGTGCAACAATGGTAACTGGTGTGGACGTGGTTCCTCGTTATGAGGATGAGTCGAGAAAGCTTGCAGAGAGTCTTGGGCTATCTGATAAATTTAATTTTGTGCTCGGCGACGCCACAAAAATGCCATTTCAAGATAACACTTTCGACACCGTCATCATGAACGACTTTATGGAGCATGTAGATGAGCCAAAAGCTGCACTTTTAGAGGCAATTCGCCTCATAAAAAAAGGCGGCAGAATTTATATCAACTTCCCCCCATATAATCATCCATTTGGCGCACATCTAAGCGATGCTATCAACATGCCTTGGGTTCATGTGTTTTTCTCCGAAAAAACGCTTATTAAGGCATATAAAGAGCTGGTAAAAGATTTGCCCGATGGCAAGGACAGAATTAGTTTTCGAATTTCCACTGATGACAATGGAAAAGAATATTTCTCATATATAAACAAAATGACGATTAAGCGCTTTAACTTGATTTTACGTGAACTTGGAATAAAGCCTGCGTACTATAAAGAATCTGCACTTAGAAAAATTGTCTCCCCTTTTGCAAAACTTCCAATTTTGAAAGAATTTTTTGTTAAAATGGTCGTCTGTGTGGTGGAAAAAGGCGAATAGTTTTTATAGCAAAAATAAACAACCACCGGCTGAGCCGGTGGTTTTGCTTATGCGGGTGTAACCCGC
>CAYJIE010000224.1:0-1604 GCA_964370145.1 uncultured Oscillospiraceae bacterium | reverse complement strand
GACAATATAAACAAATCCGTTTTCAGATTTTACCACAATGTAAAAACTTCCTTTGTCGTGTCCTGACATCGATTTTACAATATTCCCTATGAGCACAGTATTATCCCTACACTTTCGTGAGAATTTTCGCACCGTCATTTGTTATCAAAATCGTGAGCACAAAATGTGCTGAGTTTGCCCCCGAAACAGTTTTGACCGTCCAGCCGTCCGATAATGTGATTACGTCTGCACCCACAAGATTAATCATAGGCTCAATCGCAATTGTCATCCCCGCTGCTAAACGTGGCCCTCTGCCAGGTGTGCCGTAGTTTGGGACTTCTGGGTCTTCGTGCAAATTTTTACCGACACCATGGCCGATATATTTTCGCACTACCCCAAATCCGTGACTTTCAGCATGTGTTTGTATTGCATATGAAATATCGCCAATTCTACTACCAACATTAGCTTGCGCAATCCCTTTATACAAGCACTCTTCAGTGACTTTTAGCAAGAGTTTATCCTCTGGGCTTATTTCACCTACTGTGAATGTGTATGCATTGTCCCCGTGGAAACCGTTATAAAACGCTCCCACATCAACCGAAACTAAGTCCCCATCTTTTAACAGTTGCTTTTTCGATGGAATACCATGAATAACAACATCATTAACTGAGATGCAACTACTGTTCGGGAAGCCCCCGTAACCAAGGAAGGACGGTTTTGCGCCTGCTTTGATAATCGCTTTATGGATGGCATTATCAATTTCGTATGTCGAAACATTAGGCTTCATATACTGCTCTGCCACCTTAAGCGCCATTGCAGATATTTTGCACGATTCCGCCATTATTTTGAGTTCATTTGAATTCTTTAAATGAATCATTACGCCTCCAAAGCTTTTAAGGTAAGTTTTGTAGTATCGGCAACTTCTTCTTGTCCTTCAACAATTTTAAGCTTGCCGGTTTTTGCGTAGTAGTCCTTTACAGGTTCTGTCAAGTCGTGATACACAGTTAATCTTTCTTTAACAGTATCAGGATGGTCATCTTTTCTTTGGATTGTTTCTCCATCACAGTTATTGCACTTGCCCTCAACTTTTGAAGGTTTGTACTCTAGGTGATAAGAAGATCCGCATTCAGCGCACACTCTTCTACCAGAAAGTCTTCTCATGATATCTTCGTCTTTTACTTCGATGTCTATTACTTTATCTATAGTAACACCCATTGCGTCTAAAGCTTCTGCTTGAGGAACTGTTCTTGGGAAACCATCTAAGATGAACCCATTATTACAGTCATCTTCAGCAAGTCTTTCTTTAATTATCGCAATTAGGATTTCGTCAGGAACAAGTTGGCCATTGTCCATAAAGGACTTCGCTTTCAAGCCTTGCTCTGTCGAATTTTTCACCGCTTCTCTAAGGATATTTCCTGTAGAGATCGCGGGAATATTTAAATGGTTACAAATTACTTCTGCTTGTGTGCCTTTTCCAGCACCTGGAGCGCCTAATAATATTAATTTCATACCGCTTTCCTCCAAACTCTTATTCTAAGCCGCCCTTGAGGTGACGCATTGTCATTTGCGATTCCAACTGACCAGATGTATCTAAAGCAACACCAACTAAAATTATGAGTGAAGTA
>CAYJIE010000223.1:0-1615 GCA_964370145.1 uncultured Oscillospiraceae bacterium | reverse complement strand
ACTTATTTAGCCGCTCACTACATCTTAACCGTTCAATGTTCGGGTTTCCAAAGGGAACTCCATGTGTGGGTACAATGAAATGCGTGATAATCCATAATATGGCTAAATTTTATAATTAAATTAATTTATCTGCTTCCTAAAGTGCGATAAAATTCACTTGCATTCACAAAAAAAGTAGGTATAATATGGGGTATAATTTCTGATTATGCCCCTTTTTAATTGTTGTGATAACTTGCTAAAATATAATTGTTTTTTGGTTATTGTGATACATTGTTATTCTATGGGGTGCGAGGAGTGAATATGCAGTTAACGGATACCTACATTAAATCTATTAAGCCACTTGAAAAACCCAAAAAATATTTTGACGGAGGAGGACTTTTTCTCTATGTGCCACCGACAGGGAATAAGTTTTGGAGATTGTCGTATCGTTTTGACAAAAAAGCAAAACTGCTCAGCCTTGGAGAATATCCAACTGTATCTTTGAAAGAAGCAAGAGCACGCCGTGAAGAAGCCAAGAAATTGCTTGCTAAAGATATTGACCCAAGCGAACATAAAAAAGCAATAAAATCCGAACGTATAGCCGAAGCGCAGAACTCTTTCAAAAATATCGCTCTTGAATGGCACGAAACACGCATGACTGAATTTTCGTCGAAACACCGTTCTAGTACGTTATCAAGATTGAATAAATATTTATTTCCTGCCTTTGGGAAAAAAGCAATCACAAAAATTGAAGCGCAAGACATTTTGGCTGTTGTCCGACCGATTGAACAAGCAAACATGGTAAAAACGGCGCAAATTCTTGTACAAATGACAGGGCAAATTTTCCGTTTTGCAATCGCAACAGGGCGAGCGAAACATAATATTGCGGCTGACTTAAAAGGTGCGCTCCGCACGCATAAAACCGTTCATAGAGCGAGTATCACAAATCCGCAAAGGCTGAAAAAACTTTTGAATGATATAGATTCTTTTAAAGGTTATGTTCCCTTGATGTGTGCTCTCAAGTTAGCTCCTCTTGTTTTTGTAAGACCGTCTGAATTGCGCTGTGCAACATGGGACGAGTTCGATTTTGAGAAAAAAGAATGGCGAATTAAAGCTGAACGCATGAAGATGAAACAGTTGCATATCGTGCCTTTATCGAGTCAAGCACTTGAAATTCTGCATGAACTTAGAGAAGCTACAGGAAACGGAACATATCTTTTTCCCTCGCCGAAAAGTGATACTCGACCAATGCACGATGAAACCATGATTCACGCTCTGCGGAAAATGGGTTATCCAAAAGAAGAAATGAGCGTGCACGGATTTCGCTCTATTGCCTCAACTTTGCTAAATGAATTGGGGTATAATCGAGATTGGATTGAACGTCAGCTTGCACATGGTGAACGTGATGACGTGAGAGCGGCGTATAATTATGCTCAGTATCTGCCCGAGCGACGACACATGATGCAAGAATGGACTGATTATCTCACAGCTTTGTGTGACAATACAAATTAACATAAATCAAAGGAGAATAATATGTTAGACAGAAAAACATCACCTATGGAAATTGCCGGGCGGATTTTAAAACCCGAAACCTTAAGCTTAATCGAAAAAGCAGAAATTCCAATTTCAGCAGAAA
>CAYJIE010000222.1:570-1621 GCA_964370145.1 uncultured Oscillospiraceae bacterium | reverse complement strand
ATCCTTTGTGTGCTTAATATAAACAAGTTTTGCTTCTTCAGGTGCTATAAGTCCTATAGTTTGCATGGATTGTTCTTTGATTTGTTTTTCGTCTTCTAAAATGCATGGTAAACCTGGATAAGCTGGAGCCATTGAAATAACAGAATTTAAAACCGCACTTCGAATGCCTTCACGATTATTACATTGATCAAAAACCTTCAAAGTTGTAAAATCTGAAATCCCTAAACCAATATAATTACCATGTGATTCAGGAGTCACACCAAAAACAGATATTCTAGTGATTTGCGGAAATTCTGGTTCAGGAAGTCCAAGAGTACGCATTCTTCCAATAACCTTACAATCCATGCCCGCACCACTAATGTTTTTTCCTATTTCCCTAATCAAAAGCACATCTAAATAATTAAATGGAATTTGTGGAAAATTTTCTTTTGCTACCTTTAATAAAGCAACTTCTCTCTCCCAAAGATCGTCTGACTTTATCGCTTCTATTGTATGCGTTTTGCCTAATGCATTCTCAACAATTCCAACACCACAGAGTACATTGAGATGCTTGTTCAAAACTTTGCCAATTTCTGTTATTGTATGGAAATAACCATGTTTTAGCACACTAATATGCGCACTTTCTGCCCCATCTAATGTCCCTAAGCCTATTGTAAGCATTTTATGCAATCCACTTTCAATCACTGCTGTAAAATCTGTATGCGGTTTAATCCTGTTAATTACTATTATTTGATCAACTTCTTTAATTTTTTCGTTCACAAAAACTGGTATGCCATCAGGAGTTGTCCCCAGGTTATCAGCAACAATTGATCCTAAAATAGGGCAACCCATGCTTTCTTCAGTGACATTAAGTTCTTTTAAAACACCTAATTGCCCTTCAAGTGTGCCGCCACCATGAGAACCCATAGTTGCTATCAAATAAGGTGTGCCGCCATTTGAAGAAATAAAATCAACAAGTGCCTTATACATCTTATCTACATTTTTTATTCCCCTACTGCCAGCTGTTATCCCTATTTTCTTCCCAGCAATAGAGTCTGCAATGCCAATTCTT
>CAYJIE010000222.1:0-560 GCA_964370145.1 uncultured Oscillospiraceae bacterium | reverse complement strand
AAAAGTTCTTCATGAATTTTTTGATACACATCTTTAATTTCTTGCGTATCGAAAAATTGCCTTACTTTGTATAATTTCGGAAAATTCATATACCACCCCCACATAAGCTTTATTAACTAAATAACTTATATTTATTATGATGTCAAAAACAATGTCATAATAAACATTTAAAATAACATTACTTTTGTTTTTTAAACTTTTTATATGAAAATAAAACAAAAAACAGCTAAAAGCCTAACCCTTTTCATTTTTGTGCCGATACAAAGAGTATAGTAGGAAAAAAGACGATTAAATAAGATGAATATAGATAAAATTGTAAGCAAAATCCAAAGCTTTCAAACTATTTTCAAAAAAAATAATTTTTTTCATCAAAAAACCTATTAATAATAATTCGACTTCCGATAAGCAAGTTAACAAGAATGAAAACACACTACACGGAAGTAGTGGCACATTCATAAAAAATTTTATGATAGAAATTCATGGAGGAATTCATCATGTCAATGGTAATTAATAACAACTTAATGGCTAATAGCACATCACGTATTTTGTCTAACCATTAT
>CAYJIE010000221.1:0-1621 GCA_964370145.1 uncultured Oscillospiraceae bacterium | reverse complement strand
TCATTATTTATTATGAATTTCGCTGATAGCATAGGGTCTGTAAATTCGGTCACAACGCAATCCATAAAATGACGTTTTAATAATTGCTCAAGCATATTAAGTCTTTGCTTGTCATTGTCCACGATGACAAACTCCAAAATAGAGCCTCCTTCCTCGTTCTCAGGGCTTTGCCCCACTTGAAATTTATTACTCCTCTATTATAGAAAGCAAAGTGCCACAAAAGTGCCACAAAAAAGAGAGAAAACCGTAAAAATAAAAAATATTTTTACGGTTTTCTCGGATTTATCTTATATTCAATTTTATTCCTGCCGCGCATTGATACGACCTAAGGTGAATTCTCCCCAACTATACTGGCTCATGTATTCGCCCGTATAGGCATTGATTGCAGACAGCTTGCCGTCTTGCCAATCGTAGTAATCACAAGAAATTTGGTTGGGGATAATGCCAATTTTGCCCCATTGCTTGATAAAAATATGAGTTGGAAACACTTGTAATAAATCACTGCGGATATTTCTGAAATAAGAGGCTTTCGCCTCATCCTCCCAAAGGATTGCCATAATCTCATTGTTCGTACAAAGCGCACCTCGACGGCTCACAAGGTAGGCGAACATCTCTTTCGTTTTTTGGTATTGAAACTTCACGGGTACATCATCGATATACACTTCGAAATTGCCAAAGGTTCTAACCGATACTTTTTGGGTTGCCTTTGCTCTAATCGGATGGCGTAGGTTTTCTATCTCCATCGTGATTTTCTCGGCGGTGATTGGTTTCATTAGGTAACCGCTGGCACGCAAATCCATGGCATCACCCTTATATTGTGGGTATCCCGTGGTGAAGATAATGTTGATGTTATGGTTTGCAAGCTTCAGCTGTTTGGCAAGCTCTATGCCGTCCATGCCACGCATTTGTATATCCAAAAAAGCAATGTCACAGGGGCTTTCTTTGACAAAGTCCAGCGCCGCCCTTGCGCCTGTGAATGCGTGTACTGTTGCACTTGGTTGGGACTGTTTCATGGCCAAAACCAGTCCGTCGAGTGCGATTTTTTCATCATCTACCACTATGATATGCATACCTTAACCCTCCTTTGGTATTCTAATGGTGACGGTTGTGCCTTGGCCAAACGCAGTTTCAATAGACATCGTAGCGCCTACCATAGTCTGTAGGCGTCGCTTGGCATTTTCTATGCCCACATGGCTTCTGCTGTCGTTTTTCTTTGCATCGGGGTCAAAGCCTACGCCATTGTCTATGATTTTAATTTCAAATCGGTCGTCGTATTCTTTTGCAGAGAGTGTTACTGTACCGCCCTCTTCCTTGGGAAATAATCCATGATTTACCGCATTTTCCACGATAGGTTGTACAGTTAATGTGGGTAGCATGAAGCCTGTGGCTTCAATATCATATTGGATATGCAGCTTCTCGTCAAAGCGCATTTTTTCAAGAGATAGATAGGTTTCTATGTGTTTTAGTTCTTTGTCAAAGGGAACGGGCACCGTTTGCTTGATGGAATCTAAGTTTGCTCGCATGTACTCCGCAAAGTCACCGACCGCCTTCTGTACGCGCGCCGGGTCTTGGTCGCAGAGATGATAGATGGCATTGAGGGAATTGTATAAAAAATGCGGCT
>CAYJIE010000220.1:0-1674 GCA_964370145.1 uncultured Oscillospiraceae bacterium | reverse complement strand
TATATTTTCAGCTCGCTATAGCCATCAAGCCCCAGCTTTTGAGCAAATCGAATGACATTTGTTTTGCTTACATTACAAGCTGTAGCCAGTTCCAAAACGGAGAGCGTCCGGCACTTCTCCCTGTTGTGGTAAATATACTGCCAGATATAGACATCTGTCTCACTAAGTTGATCGTAGTAGCGCTCTACCAATTTGTCAATGTTCATGAGCAACCTCCAAAGAAGACAAAAAGTCCAGATAACTTACAAAGAGAATATCTATGAGGATAAAATATCCTCCCAAACAATGATGCTCTATCCCATTTTCTTCACAAATCGTGACCGGCTCAATATAGATTCCATCATCGGCCAGTTGCTGCAACGTATTATTTTTTGTTGCAGTTACAGCAATGACCTTCGCCCCCTTTAGCTTGAGCATTTTTGCAAACTGTATACTCTCTTCAGACTCTCCCGAGTAGGAGAGAATTACCACCACATCACCTTTAGTGATGTTTTGTACATAATGGTGAGTCTCGCCAATGGTTTTAATTCTGAAAAACAACTTATTCAAAGGCAAAAATGAGCGGTATAATTCATCTGCCACACTTCGTTGAACCGCTCCTCTGGCGTGAATGTACACATTTTTCGCAAAGTGAATTTCACGGATAATGGCGCTTAAGTTCTTCTTTTTGATGCCATCTATGTATTTGTTGTACCCTTTTTGAATGGTGTCAATCTGTGACGTTGTGGCTTGTTCCATGCCGTTGTCAAGTTTTAATAAGAGCTTAAGCTCGGAATATCCGCTTAATCCTATTCGTTTTGCAAAACGTAGTACGGTCGTTTTTGAAACATGACAATAGCTCGCCAAAAGTTCAATTGGCAAGGTTTCACATTCATGCGTATGACTTGAGATATAGTTCCAGATATAAATGTCGTTCTCACTTAGACGTTTATAGTTTTGCGCAACACGCTCTGATAATTTCATTTACTTACCCCACGAATAGTAATCAATTAACGCTTGGTGTCGACCGCTACAATGCTTGGTATTTATCTTTAACAATTGCAAATTTATTCAACTCATTGTGATGTCCATATCGTCTGTCATATCTGGTAATGGGATATGGAAAAATCTCAGTATATCATTTTGAGACCCAATTTCCCTCTCGGCTATAAACTTCATAAGATCGCTATCGTCCGTGTGTGCTTTTTCAAGTGCCGCAATATATTCATGCCGCAAAAGCGGCGGTATGATTACAGGCAAGTAATATGACCTTTGTCTCACTTTCGGTGAGTGTGTTCCCCTCGAGTGCGTTTTTATAAAAGGCTTTTATTTGTTTCAGTTGCTCACCCTCGAAAGGACGCAACTTTTCAATTTCACGCTGATACAAGTCGATTCTTTTCATAGATGACACCTCGCTTCTTCAACCCTATTTTACTACATTTTAGCGGAAAAGTCAAACAATATGCTGCTGTGCAGCAAATGCACTACTTACTTATATTTTTCAAAAAAACATTGACTCAGGGCGCTGCTTTATGGGGTGCAAAAAAACACCTCAAAAGAGGTGCTTTTTCTATACGAACTTCATTTGAAGTTCGGTGTAAGTCTTTGGCAGTATAGATGTTCAGTAAAATTGTGGAAATTTTTCCACTTGACCCACAGGGGAAGCACAACATTCAAATTAAAATTCATAATGTG
>CAYJIE010000219.1:0-1682 GCA_964370145.1 uncultured Oscillospiraceae bacterium | reverse complement strand
TTGGGCGCTGTGTGCGGTATAATCAATGGAAGTGCAAATTATTTGGAGGCTGCGCGTATGGAGATTGGAATACAAACTGAACCAACTGAACCAATTGAAGAATCGTCATCACCTGAGGCACTACCTCCGCCTCCTCCGCCTCCTCCGCCTCCTCCTTCTCCTACTGAACTTGCTCGTCAGAAATTGATTGAGACGATAGATTTGTTTCTTACTAATGGAATTTTGATTGGTAGTTCTCAAGAGTCTTTTGCAACAATGATGAAAGGCTTTTCCAAGTCTTTCATCAAGATGAAAATCGATACAAGCTCTAGAGAGCAATTACTTTTGGATGTACATGAGAATAGCAGAACTTGGCAGAACAATGTGAAAGAGTTTCAATCGTACATTCGCGACACATTGGATACATCAGACCAAAACCTTATAAGATTGCGCCAAGAATTAGCGACACTAACCAGCGGAAACAAGACGATGAGCGAGGAATTATCTACAATTCAGGCAATGACAACTCTGAAAGAGTTTCTAGACAATCGCAAGCAGGAATCTGAAGTACAATCTGTGCGTGATTACAACAAATATGAGAGTGATATGAGTCAAAGACTTAGTCAAATAATAAGGGGACAAAAAGAGGGTAATGCACGTCTAGCTTTGTACAATAATGCTCGATCAATTGTTCCCACAATGATAGATTCGGTAGGCAAATACTTGGTCGAATGCCTACAAAATGCACCTACAGTAGATGTTGTGACAAAAATGCAAGCAGGACGAAGTCAAAACATACATCAAGATAAAGAAATAGCAGGTATATTCCGACTATGGCGCAAACTTTTTTCGAAATGAGTCAAGCTATTGCTGCGTCCCAAGGTAATACTTCTATTGCATTTAAAACCAAGAGTGATACAGTATCTGAAATGACTGAGAATCAGTTTTTGTGGTTTGAAAAAGAATTAAAAAGTTGTGATAAAGAGAATGATCAAGCAAAGGTTGAAAAAATATTGCGTTGTCAAGCTATATTTGCGGATTTTTGCGGAATTGGCATAAATGGACATTATGTTGTAGAAGATGCTAGGAGAGCTATGGCCGGCATAGAAGCATGGGCACAAGAATTTGGGTTATCTCTTGCTGTCAGCAGTAGTACCGATGAAGATAGCTCCGAAAGTGCATACAAAGCTGCACGAAAAGATCGTCATGCAACAGCACAAACTCCACAAGCAGTCGTTTCTAATGAAGAGATCGTGCGTCTTGCTGACATGATAGTAAATGGTGCTGGGGATTTTAATCAGTCTGCAAGAAATGTGGCAGAAGAACATGTTCACGCATCAGAGAGGCTGCATTTTTTGACGAAAATGGCAACTGTTTGCACAAATGAGCAAGTGCGACAACGCGCTGTAGGTAAGTTGCGAGGGAAGAAAGGATTGAGCGATCAACGCTTCCAAGCACTTGCAGCAGATGTAATTGCGACACTTCGCAGTCAAGGTTTGTGGCAATAAAACTATATGGATGAGGATGTAATGAGTCCTCATCCTTGTTCTCACTATTATTAAATAATAATCATCGGTGCTTAGTCCATGAAGCGACAAGGTACCGATGATTATGCCACATGTTGTTATATATATCTTTCATATACAATGATCTCATTTTGTCTACCAAAATCATTAAATCATTGGTGCTAATTGTAGATGCCA
>CAYJIE010000218.1:851-1683 GCA_964370145.1 uncultured Oscillospiraceae bacterium | reverse complement strand
TATGTTTCATGAAAAAATGGGAATTATGAATGATTTAGATGGAAATGTTATTGCTTTCTCTGGTTCGATGAATGAAACTAAAAATGCTTTCTCACATAATTATGAATCTATAGATGTATTTTGCTCATGGACTTATGATAAAGAACGAGTAATATCGAAAGAAAGTGCTTTTAATACAATTTGGAATAATTATGAGCCTAGCATTAAAACCTTAGATTTCCCTAAAGTGGCAAAAGAAAAACTGGAAAGCTATACCAAATTGATGCAATAGAAAAATTGTAACAAAACCAATTTAAAGGTATTTTTGATATGGCTACAGGTACAGGCAAAACCTACACTGGATTAGGCGCTTTGACAGAACTATATAATTATTGTAGTGGAAATCTTGCCGTAATAATTTCATGTCCATACCAACATTTAGTAGAACAATGGGTTGAAGATATTGAGCTATTCAATATTAATCCAATTATTGGTTTCAGTGGCTCACCACAGAAAGAGTGGAAGAAAAAACTTTCAAGTGCTGTCAGAAACCAAAAGTTAAAAGTATCTGGATGTGAATTTTTCTGCTTCATTTGCACTAATGCTACTTATTCGTCAGAGTTCGTACAAAATCAAATTACCAAAATTAAAGGCAAAACATTATTTTTAGTAGATGAAGCACATAATTTCGGTGCAGAAAACCTAAGTAGTAAATTATTCGAAAAAATTGAATACAGACTAGCTTTATCCGCAACTTTAGAAAGGCATAATGACGAAGAAGGCACATCTTCTCTTTATAGATATTTTGGCGAAAAGTGCATAGAATATCCTCTTGATTTAGCTATTAAAGAAG
>CAYJIE010000218.1:487-824 GCA_964370145.1 uncultured Oscillospiraceae bacterium | reverse complement strand
ATTGACGTTGTCACTAATTTGTTGGGAAATAAATTAAATATGAAAGTATCTCAATTTACATCTAAAGAAGATGTTGAAGAAAGAGCCGTCTTAAAAAAACAATTTGAACAAGGAAAGTCATTACAAACATTAATTGCAATAAAGTGTTTAGATGAAGGTGTTAATATTCCAAAAATCAAAACTGCATTCATTTTAGCATCTACTACTAATCCGAAAGAATATATACAACGTAGAGGTCGTGTTCTTAGAAAAGCGGAAGGAAAAGAATTTGCCGAAATTTACGACTTTGTAACCTTACCAAGACCACTTGACACTGTTTCATCTTTGACTGCCGAAC
>CAYJIE010000218.1:0-477 GCA_964370145.1 uncultured Oscillospiraceae bacterium | reverse complement strand
AACAATTAAAACGTGACATTAGTCTTGTGAAAAACGAGTTGAATCGTATTGAAGAATTTGCTAGAATTTCTCTTAATAGCATGGAGGCAAGTTCTACAATATGGGAAATAAAAGAAGCTTATAATTTATATGATGAAAATACTGATTTTGAGGAGGTATAATAAATGGCAGAGATTAACGGAATACAAATCGATGAAAAAAAAGCTAAAAGATTACTCCAAAAACTTGTTTTGATGGAAAAAAGAAACCTTGTAACAAGACAAGATAGTGACCCTAAAATGGTTGAAAAAATCAAAAAAATGATTGAGGAGGAAGTAGAATGTTACTCAAATCCCTAAAAATGACTGATTTTCGTCAATTTAAAAGTGAAAGCATTGATTTTGCTACTGACTCAGATAAGAACATAACTATAATTATGGGCGAAAACGGAGCCGGAAAAACTACTATTTCTCAGGCTTTTTCTTGGTGTCTTTATGG
>CAYJIE010000217.1:0-1695 GCA_964370145.1 uncultured Oscillospiraceae bacterium | reverse complement strand
AAGCTTTTCATTTAACAATATTGACAAATTCAGCACAGGTTCCCTTATAACAAGGCTTACAAATGACATCACACAACTCGGGCAACTTGTCGTCACTTGTCTTCGTATGCTTTTCAGAGCCCCCGGTATGCTTATCGGTTCAATTATAATGGCTGTAACGATAAGCCCGGCTATGTCTATAATTTTTTTCTTGTTAGCACCAATTCTAGCTTTGATTGTGTATATTGTATTACAGATTTCATATCCCAGATTTGCAAAACTTCAAGATAAAATAGATGCACTTAATGTGTCGGTTTGGGAAGGACTTACCAACATTAGGGTTATCAAAGCCTTCAATCGAGAGAAATTTGAGGAAGAAAAATTTGAAAAAGTAAATGAAGATTTACGAGATACAGGCCTCTCAGCTTATAAAGTTAGCGTTTTACAGCGACCTCTTATGACGCTTGTAGTCAACTTTGCAACCATAGCAATTTTATGGTTTGGTAGCCGAGCAGTTGGCAACAATACGCTTGAAATCGGTAATATCAGTGCATTTATAACATACCTTTCGCAGATTTTGATGTCAGTCAATATGATCGCACAAATCTTTATGCAGAGTTCCCGTTCTTTTGTAAGTTCTAAGCGTATACTAGCCGTTTTAGAGGCGGAGATTGATATATTATCTGAAGATGTAAAGTATCCTGAAAAAGTGGTGGAAAGCGGCGACATCGTCTTTGAAAATGTATGCTTTAAGTATTTTCAAAATTCAGAGGATAACGTGCTGAGCAACATAAATCTCCATATAAAACCCGGCCAAACCGTTGGCATAATAGGGTCTACCGGTTGTGGTAAAACTTCTCTGGTTCATCTGATTCCGAGGCTGTATGATGCAATATCGGGTGAAATCTTGGTAGATGGTATAAATGTTAAAGATTACTCGCTAAAAAATCTAAGAAACGGCGTTTCGGTTGTGTTACAAAACAATCTGCTATTCCAAGGAACGGTTAAAGATAACCTTCGTTGGGGAAATAAAAATGCAACTGATGAAGACCTTGTTGCTGCAACGGAATATGCGGCAGCACATGATTTTGTAAGTAATATGGCCTATGGTTATGACACGGATTTAAATCAAGGCGGACTAAACTTGTCAGGAGGGCAAAAGCAACGCCTTTGTATTGCAAGGGCACTTACTAAAGGTTCTAAAATACTGATTTTAGATGACTCCACAAGCGCAGTTGACACGGCAACCGAACGAAAAATTATCCACCATTTAACAAATGACCTGAAAGACATAACAAAAATCATCATAGCGCAAAGAATTTCTTCCATAATCCACTCAGACTTTATTGTTGTTATGAATGATGGGAAAATTACAGATGTCGGTACACATTCAGAGCTTTTAGAGCAATCCGAGGTGTACAGGGAAATCTATCATTTGCAGATAGACAACAGTGTTTCGACTACATACGAAGCAAAGGAGGTACCGAGAAATGGACAATAAGAAAGATTTTTCAAGAGTAGCGCCTCCTATCGGGATGGGTGGCAGAGGTCCGGGCGGTCCGGGTGGCCCGGGAAGAGATAAAATGCAGGAGAAAATTCGCCCTAAAAATACAAAGCAAACTATAAAAAGATTGCTAAACTACCTAGGTAAATATAAAATTCTCCTTGGCTTATCGCTGTTTTTTGCAATGCTTCACAGTATCACTACAACTTATG
>CAYJIE010000216.1:0-1752 GCA_964370145.1 uncultured Oscillospiraceae bacterium | reverse complement strand
ATTAGGCACAGCTTTTGACGCTATAACTGACATGAGATCTGCAAAATCCAAGACTGAATATTTCATAGCTCCTGACGCAAATGTGCTTGTTGTCGACGATAATCAGGTCAACTTAAAAGTCGCAAAAGGCTTGATGGCGCCTTATAAATTTAATATCGAAACTGCTGTTAATGGCTTAGAAGCCGTTGATATGGTACAAAAAAATAAATATGACCTTGTATTTATGGATCATATGATGCCTGAAATGGACGGTATTGACGCTACTTCGGCTATTCGCGCATTGCCCGACGCTTACTATAAAGAGTTACCAATTATCGCTCTAACCGCCAACGCACTTGTCGGCGCAAGAGAACTTTTCATCAACGAGGGCATGAACGACTTTTTAGCGAAGCCCATTGAAATGAGCAAGCTTAATGAGGTGCTTTTGCGTTGGATACCAAAGGAAAAATTGGTCGAAATTAGTCAAAAAGAAACTTTCGTAAAAAATGATCTTAATTTTTATATCAACGGCGTTAACACCAGCTACGGCATAAAAATCATTGGTGGTAAGCTTGAAGACTATCTCGATGTTTTGAATTCGTTTTATAATGACGGACTGGAAAAGACCAACACTATTTATGATAATTATGTCAAAAAAGATATTAATAACTACCGTATTGACGTTCATTCTTTAAAAAGTGCCGCAAAAACTATAGGTGCATTCAATCTTTCCGAAAAAGCTAAAGCACTTGAACTTGCGGCGATTAAAGACGATTGGCAATTTATTGATGCAAATACAAACGAGATTTTATCAGTGCTCAACGATGTTTTAAACTCAATTCACGAGCATATCAGTTTAATTGATGACGAGGATGCGTCAGACAAAGAAGTCGGAGTTATCGGCTATCTTAAAGAGAGTTTGGATATTATCGAAGAGGCTTTGAATAATTTTGACATTGACCTTATAGAGCAGTCACTGAAAAATTGCAACTCCTATAAATGGAAGGGCAATATTAACGACCTGTTGGGCGAAATTGGCAATTTTGTCGAGGCTTATGAGTATTATAACGCCCGTCCTTTGGTCGATAAAATTAAAGAAGAAATTGAAAAAAATTACTAGAGGGTGTCTACACAAGTGTGAAAACGGCAATTTTCGGCATAATTCTCGCCATTCTTTGTTAAATTTCTTTAGAATACATACAGTATTCTCGCAAAAATTTGCCTCGATTGGCAAAAATTTTACTCAAAACCTGCTCGTTTCAACTTGCGTAGACCCCCTCTAATCCAGCTTTTTGATTCGTAGTTTGTTGAAATTCAAGGAGAAAAATATAAATGGATAAAAAATTCACTCGGATTGAAAAGAGCTGGATTGCCTACGACTGGGCAAACTCATCATATGCAACGATTATGCTAGCGGCGATTTTTCCTGTATATTTTACAGGAATGGTCGCCGATGGCATGGGTGACATGTGGCTTGGCTATGGCGTGTCGATTGCAACCTCAATTTCGGCTATTATAGCACCGATTTTAGGCACTTTTGGCGACTATAAAGGCTATAAGAAGAAACTTTTTTCGCTTTTTCTTGCCCTAGGTACTATCGCAACAGCTGCATGTGCATTTGTAAATAGTTGGCAGCTTTTACTTGTCGGCTATGTGTTTTCAAATATCGGATATAACGGCTCACTGCTTTTTGCCGACAGTATGCTTCCTGATATTACAACGCCCGAGCGTATGAACAGAGTTTCGGCTTGGGCATATTCCATGGGGTATATT
>CAYJIE010000215.1:0-1759 GCA_964370145.1 uncultured Oscillospiraceae bacterium | reverse complement strand
ATCTTTACGTTTCTTGCCAAGAAACACATGATTTTAAATACATTGAAATGCAATTAAGAAAAATTCCATGTGTGAAAGATATTGTCATAAAACCTTGTATTAACCGGGGTAGAGATATTGCGCCGTTATATGTTGTTTTTGCAAAGGATATTTTGAAACATGACTATTTTTTACATGTGCATACCAAAAAATCCCTTTATACTGGATCGGAACAACGTAGCTGGCGGTCGAATTCTTTGGATGCATTGATTGGCAATAAGGAAAAGGTGGAAAAGCTATTAGCTCTTTTTGAGACTTCAGATGTGGGACTTATTTGTCCAGATGTAAATAATTTGCATTATGCTGCGCTTACATGGTTAGCCAATCGTCATTTGGGAATATCGCTGCTACAGCGTATGGGGATGAAATTTGAGGATTGTATTTTTTATTACCCTATGGGGAGTTTTTTTTGGGCACGAACAGAAGCGGTAAAACCATTATTTGATTTAGGCCTCACATATGAAGATTTTCAGCCAGAAGAAGGGCAAACAGATGGGACATTAGCGCATTGTCTTGAGCGAGTTATTGCACATGTAAATCACCATCGTGGTTATCAAATAGCTATTAGCAATGTAGAAAATAATTGTGTAAAATTTGGGATGAGCTATGTGCTTTTTAAAGATTATTTTCAAACAACAATTGACGGACTTTACCACTATTTTCAACAATACGAATTGATTATCTTTGATATTTTTGACACCTTAATTACTAGGCTTGTTTATGAACCGGATGATGTTTTTTATTTGGTTGAAAAAAAGATGCGCTGTAATTTGGAAATTGATTTGGATTTTTTTAACATACGTAAAGAAGCAGAGCTACGTGCGACTATGTGCCTGGGGGATGCTTGCTCTATCCATGACATTTATAAGGAATTTTCGAATATAACATCATTGTCAACTCAGCAAATTGACAAAATAAAAACACTCGAGATTCGAACAGAATTGGATGTGTGTATACCTCGAAAAGACATGCTGGAAATTTTCATTAGATTGAGAAATGCAAACAAGAAAATAGTCTTAATTAGCGATATGTATCTGACTAGCATTGAGATTAGTGCAATGCTAAGCAAATGTGGATACACAGGCTATGATGAGTTATGGATTTCTTGTGAAAAAAATGCACGAAAAGATAATGGGAAAATGTGGGATATATATCTGGAAAAATTTCCTGATATAAAAACGTTGCATGTAGGAGACAATACTCGTTCTGATATCCAAATTATTGGAGATAGAGGCAGAGCGACTTATTGGGTTTTGAGCGCGAAAATGGCGTTTGGGATGTCATCGTTGTACTCTAAATTTGAGCCGTATATGAATACAACTGTTGAAAATTCTGTTGTTTTGGGGATGATGATAAACGGCGGCTTGTATAATTCGCCGTTTGTGCATAGTAATGATGAAGGAGATATCTGCGTTAAAGATGCTAATTTATTAGGATATGTAGGTCTCGGTGGATTGCTTAGTGCCTTTATTAACAATATTCACAATGGGCACAAAGGTGCAACATTACTTTTTCTAGCGCGAGAAGGGTATCTTTTGCAAAAAATCTACCAGATATTTTGCAAATCCATTGCAGTTGAAGAGCTAGAAAATCACTATTTTTTAACATCTCGGCGAGCTATTTCAGTACCAACTATCGAAACAGAGGATGATATTAAGAAAATTTTAGGTCAATATTATCGAGGGCAGCTTCAAAATTTGATAGAGGTGCGATTAGGAAT
>CAYJIE010000214.1:0-1768 GCA_964370145.1 uncultured Oscillospiraceae bacterium | reverse complement strand
TTTACGAACAGACTAAAAGAAAATACAAACAGAATTTTGTCCTCGATTAAAACGACGGCAGACGGCATTTTAAACACCGTTACCAAACCCGGACAATGGTTTAAAAACAAGTATATTGACCCCGTTGTTGATACCGTTAAAGACATAAGCGACAACGGTTGGAAAAACTCAGCTCTTGGGAAAACGGTTACTAATTCGATAAACAGCGTAAATAAAAAAGCAAGCAATACTTGGGACACCGTAAAAGAAAGCAGTCTATATAAAACGGTCGCTAAAGTCGGAAACAACGTTTCAAATTGGTATCAAGAAAATAAGACAGTAGTTAATCTTGTAGCAGGAACGGCATTAATTGTCGGGCTTGGAATAGCAACGGTTGCAACCGGCGGAGCGGCAACTCCACTTCTTGGCGCAGTGGTTAAAGGAGCGTTTATAGGCGCTGCAACGGGAGGGTTAATTGGCGGCACAACGGGAGGTGTAGCTTCTGCTATTAGTGGCGGAAGTTTTGTAGAAGGCTTTGCAGACGGCTACGCAGTCGGAGCTTTTTCGGGAGCTGCAAGCGGAGCAGTAGGAGCTGCACCGCTTGGAAAAGTCGGGAAAGTTGCAGGAGATGCACTTGTCGAAACAGCCACATATGTTGCTGAAACCAAATTATCAGGTGGCGAAATAAATGCCGGAGAACTTGCATTTTCCGCCTTTGGCGGTTTAGGGTTCGAGGCTCTTCCTAAAGTAAACAAGTTAGATAACCTTGCCGCTTCTGCTTCTGGTAGTTCAGCAACATCGGCAACTGTTGCAAAAAAAGTACATAGGAACAGCAAAGAAAGCATGGATGCGAACCATATGTATGTAATTTATAAAAAAGAAGGTTTTTTGAAAAGTGTTCCAGTTAAAGTCGGAATTAGCGGTGAGCCACTTAACGGCAAATTATCAAACCGTGCTGAAAACCAGATTAAAAATTGGGTAAAGGATGGGGATACAAATCAATACAAGGTTAAGATAGTAAAGAAAAATATACAAGGCCGCACTATTGCTTTAGAATTAGAAAAGGCAAAAGCTTTTGACTTACAAAAAAATATACTGGCAGAATTGATTTTTTTAGCAAACATAAAAAACCATGTTTTGAGCCTGAACAGTTATCTGCAGGTTCTTATTCAAAGTATTTGGCACAAAAAAAATAAAATAATTTAAAAGTTTGAGGTGGTAAAATGAGATTTAATATGATAACCCTAACTTATAAAAGCTTGTATAAAATGAAGATATATAATAATACGAAAAAATTTACTTTGTCAAAATATTTAGAATGGATAGTTAACGGTCGATTTAACTATGGCTATACATTTTCTGCACAAACAAGCTGTATCTGCGCCCATATTATGCGGGTATGGAAACCAAAAATAACCAAGTGCCCATTTTGGAAAATAAATATTAATTGTTATGGCGAAACCAAAAATATAGAGAAACAAGAGCATAAAGAGGGCGATATTTATATAGTAAATGTGATTTTTGATTACAAAGATTATTTTAAATTAGACAATATAGGGAAAAAGAAATTTATTTTAGATATTATCGAGGATAAAGTTACAAAAGTCTTAGGAAAGTACGAATTAGATACCGAGGGTTTTAAAAAAGCCTGCGAGCAGGTTAGAGCCGATAACTATAACAATGAATATGTCGTTGCAAAAAAAAGAAACGTAAACGGCTTGACTGCCGAAGTTGTTGTCGTCCATGATGTTTTAAGTTGCACTCTTTATTTCTGCCTTAAAGACAAAAA
>CAYJIE010000213.1:0-1789 GCA_964370145.1 uncultured Oscillospiraceae bacterium | reverse complement strand
AAAAAGTACTGGAGATGAAAAAATGAACTTTAAAAATACGATATTATATGCCGCGACGTTGCTTGTGATCCCGCTGTGTAATAAGGCCGATGGGATGATGCGCCGAGCACGACGAGATGCTGCGGTTCTGCGATCACATGCTCCACAAGTGCCTATGCCTCCTGCTCCGGCTGACTTTCTTGTAGCTATACGTGGGTATGAGGCAAGCGACGACGCATTTAAAGAGAAGTGTCTTGCTGCCGTAGGGCTCTTAGATGCTAACGAAGATGTATTGACACAGTTACGTACCAATAATGGTTTTACAGATCAAATGGAGTCTTATGTTTCACATATAGCTTCCATGCCAAATCATAATGTTGAGAGAGAACATGCCATAGTAAAGCAGTGGTTTGCAAAACTGTTAGAAGTGCACTAATTAAAGTAACGCGTTGCTTTTGAAAGTCCAGAGTAACGCGTTTTATAAAAAATCGAAATTTAAAAAAAAGCAGCTGTGCCATTCAACTTTAGGCACAGCTATTCTGCAATTATTATCTAACTAAAATTGTATAAAATAATCGCTCTTAATGTGGTGCGACTGATTTTTACTTCTGGTTTAATTTGCATCCCCAATATTTGCTGTGGCGCAAACTTTTTGCTCGTTCCAAAAGAATGGGATAGCTCAATTCCAAAATTCAATTTATCACCAATTGGCCTGTTAAATTCCACTGCAACCATAGGAGTGATCACATCAAAACCCTTTTGGCCTCCAACGGCAAACGTGGCCTTACCGGAAAGCAATGCAGCCCCCGCCTTAAAATACAGCGTGGAGCATATTTCCTGAATATAATAACCGAATTTAATGGCTATGTGAGGACATGCCCCAAACGATATGCTGCCATTATCCACAACGTTGGTGCTGCTGTGGGTACAAGAATGCAATTCGTCTCTGGCCGTTTGCATTTCCCCGAGAGTGGAGGCACCAAACACATTATCATTTACAAGCACTCCTCTTACACAAAAAGATCCTATTGCATCTGCAGCAGCCACCTGCATTGGACCTCCGGCGTTGTCGAGATTTCGCAAGACAGTAGCCATATTTGGATAATAAACAGTTATGAATTCCCGCAGCAGGTCTATTGTACCTCTGTTGCTGCCGCCAAGTCGCTCACGGGCATCATACCCTTCATATGTGAAGCTTGCAAATGTTGCATTTGGATTGGGGGCTATTGTAAATAGAGAGTTTCCAGCAACCACATCTGTGTTTATGAAAGCATCATCAAGCGGTGCGTCTGCTCCGCCCATGTAGCGTAATGTATTGATAAAATTCGCAGATACCACTTGATGAACAACATTCGGATTACCAACCGCAACGGCAGCATCAGAAGCATCTTCTAAATTATCTCCCATATGCACAAACAAAGTGTTAACGTCTCTTGCAATTGCTTGGAAACGCGCAGAATCTTTTGAGAGTACGTTGCCTATACCGTGTTTTTTCCCGTTGTTGCCGAAATCACATCCTGCTTCAATACCTATTGAGAATTTATCGGAAATTTTGTGGTCGTATCCTGCGACTACTGTTGCACCCCAGGGGGTCGATCTGATGTTGGTGCTTGCTCCGGCGAAATCTCTGTTTGTGGGGCAGTGCGTTTTTTGATGGGCAATGGCTAGCCCGAGACCTATCGTGGCGCCTGATCTGCATGATGAAAACCTAGGGGAAGGCTGATCTGATGCATTTGCAGCACCGGATGCTTCTACTGTATAAGTTCACATGAAATGAGACTATTTGCGCTCAAGAATTATGCTTACGAAT
>CAYJIE010000212.1:0-1813 GCA_964370145.1 uncultured Oscillospiraceae bacterium | reverse complement strand
ATATGCAATTAAAATTCATGATCAATGGGTTGTGCCATTTTTTATGACTTGTGGGTGCCGCCCCCCACGGTGATGAGATTCCATAAGTTGGCATTGGTATGACAGGCAATGGCATTGACACTACCAATGGCCCCTTCTGACGTGGCCCGCAAGACGGTGGCCGTGGCCCCATCTCCAAAAAGCACGCAAGTGGAGCGGTCTTGCCAATTCACCCGACGTGTAAGCGCCTCCGCACACACAAAGAGAATCACCGCCTCTTTGTGGGTATTGAGCATGGCTTCAGCCAAGGAAAGACCGTAGAGAAAGCCAGAGCAGGCGGCATTGAAGTCCAAGGCCATAAGCATACCACAGCCCAATTTTTGAGCCACAATACTTGCCGTGGAAGGGCACATATATTCGGGGGTGCAGGTGCCCACAAAAAGATGGGTCACATCTGCCGGAGTAAGGCCCGCTTCGGCAAGGGCTTTTTTTGCCGCCTCACAGCCAAGGTCAGAGGAACATTGCCCCTCTTCCAAGACGCGACGCTCTTTAATGCCCGTGCGGGTTACTATCCATTCGTCGTTGGTGTCCACCACACGGCTCAATTCGTCATTGGTCAAGATTCGAGCGGGCACAGCAGTCCCTAATCCATGTATATGGCAGGTATTTATCATCAAGACAGTGTACTCATTATGGATAGTGCTTTATAAGCTCAGCGCACAAAAAAAGATGTACTACAAAGCTCGACTAAAGCGGGTTAATTCTTCATTGGCAAGGATGGTCTGAGCCAAGTGGGCATTGGTGCCCTTGCGCACAAAAACGCCGCCCATCTTTACTGCATTGCACATGGCCTTGGCGTTGGATTTGCCGTGACAAACCAAGATGAGGCCTTGCAAGCCCAAAATGGGGGCGCCGCCGTATTCGGCATAATCCACTGTTTCGCGAAATTTTCTAAAGGCGTCCTTGGCAAGCACAGCCCCAAGCGTGGTCAAAAAGCCGGAACGCATGTGCCGCTTCAAAATGCGCATGAGCGACATGGACAGCCCTTCACTCATCTTCAAGACCACATTGCCCATGAAGCCGTCGCAAATAACCACATCCACCTCACCGGTGAAGAGATCTCGCCCTTCACAATTGCCGGCAAAATTGATGTTTTGCGCCATCTTCAAAAGCTCATACGCTTCCTTGACCTGAATATTGCCCTTGCCTTCTTCTTCGCCAATGCTCAAAAGGCTGACCCTTGGTGCGGAATATTCTAATATATCGCGCGCAAAAGAATTGCCCATAAGTCCAAACTGAAAAAGATGGTAGGGTTTACAATCCACATTGGCCCCGCAGTCCAAAAGCACCAGCGGGTTCTTTTCTGTGGGAAGCAGTGTGGTCAAGGCCGGGCGCTCCACCCCTTGAATACGCCCCACAATGAACATGCCGCAGGCCACGGTGGCACCAGAGTGCCCCGCGCTCACAGCGGCATGTGCAGAGCCTTCCCGCACAAGGCGGCAGGCCACTTGAATGGATGCGTTCTTCTTTCGGCGCAAAACGTCCGAAGGCTTTTCATTCATATGCACCACATCATCGGCTTGGACAATATCGTACTGGGCACCGCTGCAATCTATACGATCCAACTCTGCCCGCACCCGCGGGGTATCCCCCACGAGGAGCACAGTAATATCGTATTTTTTGGCGGCTTCAATGGCGCCCGGCACCACAACAGAGGGGCCAAAATCCCCCCCCATAGCGTCCACGGCAATGATGGGGCGTACGTCCATTAATTCTGGTCGGCAGAAGTGGAAATAACCTTGCGTCCTTTGTAGGTACCGCAGCTGGCACACAC
>CAYJIE010000211.1:1180-1813 GCA_964370145.1 uncultured Oscillospiraceae bacterium | reverse complement strand
GCCTATACCGGAAAATTTTGCAGCCATTGTACATATTCCTGTGGATTGGTACACTACTCCTTCATCCCCATTTCCATCTACGCATACATATGCACCTATTTCGGGATGTTCCTTTACAAAATTTGCCATACCTTTCATTCCACCCTTACCTTCTTCGCATACTGTTGTTAAAAAGTACACATCACCGTTAAGAGAAATTTTGCTTTCAAGCATTGCTCTTGCGATACAAAGTACTATTGCAACACCTCTTGTATTGTCTCTAATACCAGGTGCACAGATTTTCCCGTCACGTTCTATAATCTTGGTTGCACTTCCAAAAGGGAAAACAGTGTCCATATGAGCTTCAATTACAATAGGTTTACTGTTGCCTGTGCCTTCTATCATTCCAAAAACATTTCCGCAACTATCCATAGTTACATTTGAAAGTCTCATATTTTCCATTTTTTCAAAAATTAATTTCCCTCTTTTTTCTTCAAAAAAAGTAGGGGCTTCACATAAAGTGATCTCTTTTTGTTCTTCTACAGAGTCATCGAGATGTTTTGTAAGATATTCCAAGACATCTTTTACTGTTTTTTCATTTAAAACCTTTTTTAATGAATTTTCCATTTCTAATTTCCTCCTTTATAATAAATC
>CAYJIE010000211.1:0-1170 GCA_964370145.1 uncultured Oscillospiraceae bacterium | reverse complement strand
ATTACTCGAATGCAGATTTTTTGAATTAGCTAAATGTTTGACACATTCTGTAGTTATTAAATATTCACGAATAATCATAATAGTTTTTCATGTAATGAATTATAATACAAAATATTGTTTAAGTCAACTGTGATGAAATGCAACGATAAAATTTATAGACTTAAAGCAATATTTTATTGACTGTCACCAAAGTTTTTCAAACTTAAATATTGTTTATTGTAAAACTGTGTCACTTATCATCAAATCAGCAATATAATACTAGTAAGAGGCGGTGATACTGTGAAAAAAAGCTCGATGTTGCCTATTTTGTTTTTGCCTTTATTAACAGTGAACAAAGAGCAAAATGCTTCAAAAGCATATAACTCTATGCGAATAGAAGACATAGAAGAGATCGTAGATATATTAAAACGGCTGAAAGTCATGTCTACAAATATTCAATGCGGAAAACAGAATTCTTCACGAAGGCACAGAAATATCAGATCAATTCAAAAAAATTCAAATCAACAACATGATTTTATAGGAAGTTTAATCAATTTTCTTAACAGATTAAATGAAGAATAGAGTAACAAAATACATGTATGTTGAATAGTATGTGATATATTAAAAAATGGGGGTATTAAATATGTTTGATAACTTACAAAATATTTTCGGCGGTGGAAGCGGTATGGGAGATAATTTATTGCTATTTTTCCTTTTATTAGTAGTAATTAGCTGTTTTTGCTGTGATGATGATAAGGGTGGATTATTTAATGGATTAGGCGGAATGGGAACAGATAGTTTATTGTTCTTCTTCTTATTGCTAATAGTACTATTCAGCACTTGTGGCGGAAATGAAATTTGTGAATGCTAGAATAAAAAATTAAACAATCTACTTATTAAAACAGGCGATTAATAATCGTCTGTTTTGCTATATTATAATTAAACTTTGACAAATGTAGTCTGAATTGTGTATTATATATTAGGGTGAAAGAAAGCTTATGGAGAATCGATCATGAATTCAACAACATTAAAAATAATAGCAATCATTACAATGCTAATAGATCACGTGGGATCCGTTTTTAGCCAATCGATTTCGATAGAAACTTACGTGTTGCTAAGAGGCATAGGTAGAATTGCTTTTCCTATATTTTGTTTTTTGTTGGTGCAAGGTTATCTACACACAAAAAATGT
>CAYJIE010000210.1:0-1829 GCA_964370145.1 uncultured Oscillospiraceae bacterium | reverse complement strand
GCGGGTTACACCCGCATAAGCAAAACCACCGGCTCAGCCGGTGGTTGTTTATTCTGTCCTTAAATAAACAACACGAATTACAATAACTTTTCTTTGTTGTAATCACAACAAACTTCTATTTTACTCTACAAAGCAATTTGAGGTGAAGTCCACCCTTTCCGATAATTTGAGACAGAGACCCTGATTTAACAAATATTATTATTCAGATTAAAATATCTATAATAAATTAAAACCTAATATCAGCTTTAATAAGTAAAAGCCGATAAACTACTATTACCATACTAATTTTATTCCATCAGGCAACAGGCTAAGATTAAATTTAGATTCAAATGACGATGGCATAAGAAAAGCGGAGGGCTATCCCTCCGCTTGTGCTATCTTCCCTCAAGCTTTGCGTTAATGTGCTTAACTTCATTTTTTTGCATCTGCCACATTACAATGTAAATTATTAAATATGTGATTGTGAAAGAGATGAACGCAGTTAAAATGTACTCTCTGTAAAACAAATAGATATTTACTCCGGCAATTATAAGGCATAACACATAGTGGATAGCGCTACTTGCAAGCAAGCTCCGTTTGTTATTTTCAAAAACAAGTGCTGAAAGCCCAAAAAGCCCCGATGCGATTGCCCAAGCGATAAATTGAATTGTGACCTCGTTTATCCCCATGAATATTGTTGACATTGCAGTGGTAAAAACAAATCCAATGCCAAGACCAACTACAAGATGATTTAATATTTTCATAATAATGCTCCATTCTGCCGCAGGGTGCGGCTATTAAAATTTAAGTGAAATTTAATGAAATGATGTGCTCTCATCATGAAAAAAGGAATGATAAGAGCATTATTTGTCATGTCATGCGGTTGCCTCTCACGCATAGAGGCGAGCATGACGACAAGGTGACATTTATGTCACGGATACAATCAGTTTAGTTTGAATTTTATTTCAAACTAACTCTCCATAATTGAATTTCTAAAATCTTTCATATAAAACCTTGAGGCGAGAAGCCTCTCTCCACTCTTTAGCATCACAACATAATTTCCGCTAAATTCAGCCTCCAAAGATTTCACATGATGTACATTGACTAAAATGCCCTTGCTAATTTGACAAACACCTTGATTTTTGAACATTGAGAGAATTTCCGCAAGGGTGTACTTGCACACATATTTGTGTTCCCCGCATACGGCTAAGACCCTGCGCTCACTCACGGTGAAATGTGAAATATCCGCAATACCCATGAGGACTTCTTTGCCGTCGTCAAAGACGATAATTCTTGTTGATACGCTACTCGATTTTAGCAGTGTCAATATATGTTGAATTTTGCTGTCCGATATATCGCCCTTGATTGTGATTTCGGGCTCTTCGTTTTTGACATCTTCGAGAATTATTTTCATAATATACAATACCATTTGAAAAGCTCTCTTTTCAAACGCCCTCCTTTCTGTGTTATCATTCTAGCACGAAATATGTATCATGTCTTTGGTTTTTGTGTATGTGGTAATATATTTGTCCGAGTGGTTGTTTTTATTACTTTTAATTTGGTCTATTAAAAATATATCACATAATCGTCTGAAATGAAAGTAAACTATTAATTAAATTATCTTAAATATTACAAAATTTGACAAATTACGACATAATACTATGTTATAATTATTATGGTATATACCTAAATGTTTACGAAAGGAGAAATGTGCATGCCAAAAATTAAACATAACCCTACCAATGAAGTTCATATCTTGCAGTCTGATGGAAAAACCACTGCATGTGGATTTGACACAACAGAAAAGCCTGAATGCTGGACAAAAGTTTCTGATACGACACTTACTACAT
>CAYJIE010000209.1:0-1899 GCA_964370145.1 uncultured Oscillospiraceae bacterium | reverse complement strand
TCCCAGAACTCAAAGACATCACCGATGAGCAGTACATGTGGATTGCCAAGCATGTGGACTACCAAGCACTTGGCGAAGAAATTGTGCTCGCTGAAAAGGGAGTTTTCATCGGCGATGCCTATATCACCGCCGGAAAACTTGAGGAACTCTACGACGGCATATTCCCACCCCTTGCAAAAGAGGAATATGTGTTCAAAGTTGAAATCGGTCTAAGACATGAAAACGAGGACAGCAAGCGAGTCGAGTTGTCACTTCCTACTGAGGGACTTGCCCTAAATGACCTCTTGCGAGACTTCCAAGTGAGCGACTTCTCACAGCTATGTGCATATAAAATGCAGAGCGTCATACCTTTTCTTGAGCCGATGGACTTCGACATGACGGAGATAGAAACCATGAATGGGCTTGCGATGTCCATACAGCATTTTCAAGAAAGTGGCGAATTTGCAACATACAAAGCTATGGTCGATGCACTTGATGTCATTGGGCTTGAAAGTGTGGTGACCCTGTGCGATTTTGTGGGCGAATTCACTTTGCAAAGCGATGCGAGGAGCTACGCAGATTATGGGCGAGCGCAGTTCAAGGACAGTCTAACCGCTGAACTGCTTGAGTGTTTGGACACCGACGAATATGGGCGACGATTGGCACAAAAGAACGCCACAAGCCTTACATCATATGGTATGCTCGTCCCAAATGACGCAGTGCATCTGTTTGAAAAAATGCAACAGCCTAAAACAAGCCACGACTTTGGGAGTGCAATGGAGATGAAGATGTATTAAGATTATCTATAAAAACTAAATAACGAAAGCCATGTTTAGCTGAACTTATCAGTTATAGCATGGCTTTTTTTGTTTTTAAATTTCACTTAGAGAGGAGGTGAAATTATCAAAAAGAGCATAATTGCTTGGGTTGGCGGTAAGGCAAAGCTGATGTGGCTAATTAATTTACTTGCACCAAAGAAATATGAGCGCAGTATAGACATCTTCGGTGGCAGTGGGACTGTTACATTAAATTTAGATTGCCTGCCCTCAACAATGCGAGTCTACAACGATTTTAACGGAAATCTTGTAAACCTTATTAGATGTGCAAGGGACAAGCCCCTTGCCCTTATCCGTGAAATTGGCTTTTTAACTCTAAATTCCCGTGATGATTTTGAGATGTGTAAAAAGTTTGTCGAACAAAAGGAGTTCACGGACGATGACTTAAAAGAGGAGCTTGAACTGACCGAGATCATGTTTTTGCCAGCACAAGCGGAGGAGCTAAAGCATATTATCTTTGCGAACAGAGGACAGAAAGACATAAAGCGAGCCGCCGCATATTACAAATTGCTGCGACTTAGCTTTAATGCAAATGGCGAGACCTATGGTGGTAAGCGTTGCGATGTGCGTAGATTTTTCGTGGACATATGGAAATTTTCAAAGAACTTTTGTGAAGTCATAATTGAAAACAAGGACTTTGAAGCCCTCGTCCGCCAGTACGACAGACCGAACGCATTTCTGTATGCTGACCCTCCGTATTATGACGCGGAGGCGTTTTACAAAAACATAGTCCCCTTTACGAAAGAGGATCATGTTAGACTGCGTGACACGCTCAAAAATGCACAGGGATATGTCATGGTGAGTTACAACAATTCTGAGGAAATTAAGGAGTTGTACAAGGACTTTCACATCTACTACACCACTCGCCCAAATTCCATGAGCCATAAAAAGGACGAGTTGTATGAGGAGCTTATTATCACGAACTATGACCCCACGGAGCATATTGAGCAAGAGAGCTACCAACTACATCTGTTTGGTGGGCTTTTTCTTTTTCAAAGACAGGGCGAATACAAACTAATCCACAAACCTAAAACAACAATAAAAAAATGAACGGAGAACATTATGAAAAAGACATTCAACATTC
>CAYJIE010000208.1:0-1926 GCA_964370145.1 uncultured Oscillospiraceae bacterium | reverse complement strand
CATACACCTCTGTCACGACATAACCATTTTCGGAAATTATACCCGAAAATGTCACCAAAGCATTCACAGAATCTATGGAAGAACTTTCGTTATACGACTTAACAGTGTCAAACACTCTCACCCCTGCAACCAAAATAATTCTATTTCCTGTAAAGTTGAAAGTAACATTGGCATTATTAACGCTTTTGTCGTCATGGTTGAGGTTTATAGTAATAGAATAGCTCTCGCCATCAAAACTCTCCTCTACCATTTTGCCCACATTTAGTCCCATTTCTTCAAGAACTTCAAAAGCAGTTTCGGAGCGACTTTTTCCATATTCAACCGAGCGATTATAAAAAATCACTTCAAACTCGCCTGTTCCACGAAATCGAGCTTGTCCCTGCGTGCCTGTGTAGTAATAAATATTACCACCTTGGTTTTCAACCTCACTATCACCCAAAACCGCTTCAACCATAGCAAGCTCGGCTTCAAGGTCACGAGTTAGCTCTGTTCCTGTTTGGCTATCTTGAAAGATATCTATGCTGTCTGAAAGTTCAATGCCTCTGGTTTCAAAAAGCGAGAAAACTCCCTCGGCTTCTTTTCTCACCATCTCATTTTCGCTCACATTCCTTGCGAGAATTGTAAAAAGAAGGAAGGCATTTGTAAAAATTAGAATTATTATTATAAAATTTTTAATTTTTGCTGTATCCATATATCACCAATCATTCAAAAGTCCTAATTATCCACTCAAGGCTCATGCCGCTTCCTGAATTTACATAGCAGAGCATAGGCTCTCCCCCACCGAGTTGATTTGAAATTGCAAGTTGTTGCTCGTCGGGGAGTGGATTTAGTGTGGATAGTTCATCAAAGCTTCGGCAAATTATATTCGCCTCAATTAATTCGCCTGAACCGCTAAAAACAAACTCCATTGCTGATTTTCTATTCGAAAATACAATAGGTATACTATTATATATATAATCAATTTCAATTTCACAACTTCCGTCTTCAAGTTCTGTAATCGACGACAATGCAAGCTGTGCAACAGAAGAAATCGGCAGTGAATAAGCCGTTTCAAATGCCGTAGAAACCACATCACTTAAGCTGATGTCAACTTCATCGCCAGCACCCGAGAAAGAATAAGTGATTATGCCTTCGGGAGAAATTCGTAGAATTTTGTCGTTTTCGATATAAACCGCTGTTCCGTCAACTTCTGTATAAAAATTAACTGTATATGCACCCATGTCAAACGCTTGAAGCCTTGTTGCAACTCCTGCGTTTTGCAGTGAATTAACAGCAGTTAACCTAGCCGAGGAATTAATTCTCGGAACGATTACATAATAGGGGTCTATATTTTCGTTTCCATCTGTCTCAAAGGCGAATAAGCTATTGTTGGGGTAATAATTTGAAATTCTGTCCACAAGAGCAACACTGTCCAAACCTGTGTTACATTGATAAAATTTACCATCATCACTGTTTATATAGTATAGGCTCACAGCATCACCCTGCACAGCTAGGCAAAATCTTCTTGCACTGTGATTTTCAATGTTCAAGGTCATTTCGACGCCTAAACTTCCAGCCAAAAGCGAAAGAGGTATATTATTTAGATAATCTATAAAAACACCTTGATTTTTTAACGCAAATTCCCAAGACGAAACTGCAACCTCTGTTGGAGAGCTTGCAGTTCCCAGTGCTTCACCCATGCTTGCCGAAAGCCAGTCTGAAACCTCAGAAAGTTCAGAAGAATTATACTTAATTCCTGTGTGGCTTTCCTCAGCACCAGTGACCACAACTGTCATAGGCGCTGTGATTTGATGCGTAATAACTGTTTGTGTTATGTCATTACCATTGCTGAAAATTGTATCCTGAATTATCTCGGTGTTTCCAAAAAAACCGCTAAAATATGCAAGCAACAACGCACTTACGCTCAAAACAGCAATTAAAATATTT
>CAYJIE010000207.1:1637-1931 GCA_964370145.1 uncultured Oscillospiraceae bacterium | reverse complement strand
ATCTTTTTTCGAGAACGCTTCTATCTCAAGCTTTTTGTTTTAGCAAATATGTCTCAAATGCTATGCCAAAAAGATGGCATAATGAGTTTTTCACTGAAAATTTTAAATGTAATGATTTCAAGGCAATTTCACTCTTTGCTCAGTGAACTTTCACCTTGCCGTGTTGATGCTGTGCGTATGGCGGTGATACTGTGAAGTATTTCTCTTAGGCAAATAAGTTGTTTGTGGAGACAAGCATGAGCTTCGGAGTGTAAAAAAATTTAGTTGTGGTGGTTATCTAAAATAGTAAGGGAA
>CAYJIE010000207.1:0-1627 GCA_964370145.1 uncultured Oscillospiraceae bacterium | reverse complement strand
GGAAATTCATTGTGCAAAAAGTCAAAATTTGAACGCACAACTGCCTCCTGAAAATGGGTATATCAATCTGCGGGGGATTTGGAAATGCGTTCTTGTGACAATATATTGGTGGCCTAGCTTGTTGTAATACCTTTGTTTAGCTAGCATATATGTTGAGGATATATGCTAGCTAGAAATCTATGGCAGCTTGTCAAGCTTTGTTACTTTTAAGACTTTTACATTACCCTTTTTGTCTACGGTGTAGGTAACTTCGCAGGGTTGCATCTGTCTTTCGCAAATGGACTGTATAAGCTGTCCGTCTTCGGATGAATTGGGAACATAAACAGCGCGCCCAGATGCATCCGTAACACTGGTGGCTCCTGCTCCTGAATAGCCAAAGCCTAGCTCGCCGCGTATGGTTTTGGTTTGAGCGCTTATGGCATTTGTTGCACTAATATGTGTCATTAATGCAAGAGTAAAACAAATACATGCGGTACGGCAATAAAACTTTTTCATGAGTACTCCCTTTGCTTTTCCATTTTAAGATGTATATATTTTATATTAACACCATTTAGGGCTGTCGTAGCACATCTTCAAAGTTTTTACCATAAGCCTCTGCTAGTCTTGCTAAATGCAGCAAACTCACATAGCGCTTATCACGATCAATGTCGCTTAAGTAAGTGACATTAATACTGATCAGCTCTGCCGTGCGTTCTTGTGTCATGCTACAACGTGCTCTGTGGCTGTGTAAAAAGTCGCCACATCTTTAGCAAAAGTTCTAATTCTTCTGATGAATAGTTTTTGGTTATGAGGTACTCCTCAAAATTATTCTATTTCTTTGTCATGTGTAAAAAATATCGACTATGATGAAATTTACCAGGCTAAAATTTTTATTTGTACACAGGGAGGCGCATCATGATTGCTATTCTGGATAAAGGCAGACAAGGCTGTTGTCTTTTGCGAGGGCTAGAAAAAAGAAAAAGCTTATCTTCCGGTTACAGTTGCTTTTACCTTTGGACTTGCTGTGCGCACTATAGCCAAATGTGACACCTCAAAGGCCTTGGGCGGAAACATAGACATATTTTCGCTCTTGTTTTTGACAAGATGTTTTATTTTGTCTGCTATTAAAAGATTCAAAACGATAAAAGTAGAACTTTTGAATGGAAAATTTTTTAGTGGCAATGAGTATGCTTTAGGGCAAAGAACTTTTTGAAATATACTAATATTGCGTGATATTTTTATACAGCTCATGAATTACCATGATTAAAATTGTAAATTCGTTCTTTTTTACTATTCTACAAGAAAGGTTGCCTTTGTATTTGCACACTGTAAACCATTGCTTACAAAACGTATTATCAGTGCATAACTATCTTATACTGAAAAGTAATTTCACATTGGAAATATGAGTTTCTCATAAAATACGTCACTCGCCTGATTCATCTGTTGCTTTTTTTATAATGGTGCTTTTAAAACAAATTGTTAAGAAGGTATTATATGAAAAACGAATCATCACGCAGCATCGAAAGTTTCCGTACAGTTGTTGATGGAAAAATCAAAAATTGCAAGCGTGCTTTCCATCATATATATTCAAAAAATACAGAACTTGAAAAAAATATTTCAAGTGATTTATTTTATTTTTCAGAGTCAA
>CAYJIE010000206.1:0-1959 GCA_964370145.1 uncultured Oscillospiraceae bacterium | reverse complement strand
CATTCCACTGTACACTTTCCGTTTTTAAGTCGATCGATATGCTTGCCTTTTAATTTTTCAACTATTGAGTCGATGACTTCTTCTAGAGGTTCAATTTGGTTTGCAAGCTCGACATCATTTGTTTTAAATACTTCGATACTCATATTCATGATTTCGCTGACAGCCATCGATACAATTTCAAGCTCTTTTGTAGCTTTTTTTGAGAACTTCAATTTCTTCTCGTGCATTTGCTCGGCAGCTTCAACTATATTTATTGCATAGTCACCTAAACGTTCAAACTCAGATACTATCCTGAAATGATGTGTAATACCATTGCTTTCATCATCTGTGAGCTCTTCATTCGTAAGATCAATCAAATAGGTGTTAGTCTTATCTTCCATAATATCAATAACATTTTCGTTCTCATTGATTTTTTCAACCAGTTTTGGATCAAATGATTTGAATAATGTAATTGCATCATTGTAGTTTTTGTTAGAATAATCAGCCATTTCGCACAATACTGCGTGTGCTTGTGCTAATGCTAGAGATGGAGTTTTCTTAAACCTTTCATCAAGCAAGGACAGCTTTTCTCCAGCTGGATTACTATCTTCGTCATCTGTGGCTTTGATTGTCAACATTGCCATTTTTTCAAGCAATCGTGCAAACGGAATAAATAGTACAGTTATCACTACATTGAAAACAGTGTGGAAGTTTGCGATTCCGCCCATATCGATTGCATCATTCCAAAATTCAAATCCGATGGTGGCCTGGAATATATATACTGCTGAAAGGAATACTACTGTACCTATAACGTTAAAATATAAATGCACCATAGCTGCACGACGAGCGTTTTTGCTAGCGCCGATACTGGATAAAAGTGAAGTGATACATGTTCCGATGTTTTGTCCCATAATTATCGGGAATGCAGCGGAAAATGTTATTGCACCGGTGGAAGCGAGAGCCTGCAAAATACCAACAGAAGCAGACGAGCTTTGTATCAGTGCTGTGATAAGTGCACCTGCTAATATCCCCAACACTGGGTTTGTAAGTGTTCTAAAGATTTCTGCGAAAATTGGCAGTTCACTTAGTGGTTTCACGGCATCGGTCATAGTAAACATTCCCGTGAACAGTATTCCAAAACCTAGCAAGACTTCCCCAACAATCTTATTGCGCTTTGTTTTAGATAGCATAAAAAGCAAAATTCCGACTACTGTAATAAGTGGTGCTAAAGTAGTGGGCTTTATCAGTTCTAGAAAAAATCCGACATTATCATTGCTTTCAAGATCTGCGAGTCTTAAGATTTGTCCGGTGATCGTTGTACCAATGTTTGCACCCATGATAATACCTACTGCTCCGCGCAGTTTGAGCATCCCTGCATTAACAAGTCCAACGACGATAACTGTTGTTGCTGATGAGCTTTGGATTGCTGCTGTAATGATTAGTCCAAGCATTACACCTTTAAAAACATTGTTTGTAATATTATCAAGCATCTTCTCAAGCTTGCTACCTGATAGCTTCTCAAGTCCTACACCCAATATATTCATTCCATACAAAAAAAGCGCTACTCCGCCAACCATAATAATAAAGTCAATAACCATACCTGTAATATTCCTCCGGAGTTTAATAAAAATTTACTTCATATTGACTATATTATAACATTTATTTTACAATTTGAAAATAGCATAAATAAATTTTATTAGTATAATGTAAAAATATGAGCTATTTTATATGTTGCTTGTTGATTATGTCAATAAAAGAAATATCTTGGTGATTTAGCTTTTTGCACACATTTATATTGATAAATTCTTTGATTTGCTTGCGCGCACAAAACAAAATAACACAATATATTGCATTTTCTAAAAAGACCGTTGTATATTTTACACATGAGTAGAAAATGCAAGCTATAATGTAAAAAAAGATTCAAACAAACAATTATTTATTTTGGAGGAACAAACATGAGTTTTAAAGTAGCATTTATTG
>CAYJIE010000205.1:0-1972 GCA_964370145.1 uncultured Oscillospiraceae bacterium | reverse complement strand
GGAATTTTATCTTACCACATCCACCGGTTCTGGTGACCAAGTGGGGGAATTTTCAATTATAATGTGCCTCGTTTTTGGCCCCTTTTTAGAGTAACATCTACAACCCTTGAGCTCATTTAATATATCTTGCAAACTTGTGTTGTCATAGCCTTTTTCGAGGAAAAGCCTTGTGGATACTTCAAGTATTCGCTCGACAGTCTGCTCCGGATATTTATTTCTTGCCATGTGTTACCTCCACATACCGATAGTATGTTATTATCGTAGTATACTATCGGTATGTTTGTCAAGGGGGAATTATTAATAATTTAGCAAATCAATATTCTCTGTCGTAATTTCGTATGTGACAACTTCAATTTCATTTTCGGAAATCACATTTATGGTTCTGATGTAACTGCCGTCTAAAAACCCGACTCTTTTATGTACAAACAGCTCTCCGACTTCTTTGCTATCGGGGAAAAACACCATTGCTGATGCTCCTAAAACATCAAGGGGCGTTACTTCTGCATAATTTGTATTATCCCCATCATGTTCACTGTGGATATACGGTACAGTTTCACTGTGAATTATGTTAAATTGAGGTTGTTCAAGAAATTCAGTCAATTCCCCGGAAGATTTGCTTTCAAGTGCCAAGTCGAATTCATGGATTTTTTCACTACCTGTCAAATTATAGATTGCATTTTTAATATCCTCAAATTCACCTGTCAGTGCAAGCATTTTAACTTGTGTATCGGAAATGACTTCGATACCGTAAAATGTCACATTTTCGTCATCTGCTCCGATACTACTGATGAATTTTTCGCCCACATTATAGTCGCTCGGTATCGAAAAACTGTTTTTGTAACTGTCGTCTTGAGTATATTGGAAGTCAAACTCGATATAGTGAATTTTGCCGCCGTAATCATTAATTCTGCCGTCTGAAATGTTGTAAATCCTACCGCTGTCATAATGATCGGTTGCCTGCAATGAGGACAATATTTTATCAAGACTCGTATCGTCTAAATTAAATTGGTAGCTATCAAACATCATATCTTCCGACATTGGCAATATGTTATGGGCATCACTTCTGTCAATTTCTTCGCCTCCGACATTTTCCACCTCTGTTTTATTCTCACCTTTGATACTTTCAAAAAATTCCTCGGCTTTCTTAGTATCGGCATATTTCGAATCAAGAGGTAGGTCAAACAACAGATTTAATCCGGCATAATCTGCATTGACACTGATTTCACCGCTCGCATCGTCAAAATTATATTGTCCCATAAACGGAAATGTTTGCTCAAAAACCGCCATATAAACTTCGTACTGCGCAAAATGTTGAATGTCGGTAATAGATGCGCCCAAATACAATATTCCGTCTACGATAGCTTGCGAAAAGCTTGTTCCCAAAATCGCTCCATTGACTTCATGCGGTGCATACCCATTTATCAGTGGGGAGAGTGCAAAGTTTTCAAGCCCTGTCTCCTCCATGGTGAAAGCTGTTCCGTCCTCTTTTTGGAAGGCAAAAATGGCATAAGTGTTGTCTACCTTGTAGTCCTCGTTGTCGCCTCTAAAAATATCGACTTCTTCGCCCAAGGCGTATCCTAAGAAGGTGGCTTTGACCCCATTGTCTGATTGCTCCTCGTTTACTTCAAGTATAAATTCACTATTTCCAAATGCCTTCTGCACATCAGGGTTCAAATGTTGTGACGCCTCGTTTGCCGTGAGCAACACCGTCGCCGCATAAACAGTGGTCGCCATTAATGCCATTGCGGCAACAAGCGGTATAAGGAATTTTTTCTTTTTCATAATAACTTTTTCTTCTGAAATAGCATGACAAGACAAAACACTCTCTAAAATTAAATCTTTATTTGCAATTAGGTCATCGGTTGCATTTTTTATTAAATACTTCTCTTTCATACTAATTCATTCCTTTCCTTGTAGATTTCTCTTAGTTTTTTTAAGGTACGATAAAGTTTGCTTTTCACTGTGGATATAT
>CAYJIE010000204.1:0-1987 GCA_964370145.1 uncultured Oscillospiraceae bacterium | reverse complement strand
AGCAATTCTCATTTACGCTCAAGGGCAAGGGCGACATTGAGTATGCGCCCGAAAATTTGACCTATACCTTTGAAGATAAATTGAGTTTATCGGGCTTTTTCCAGCGTGTGGACAATTTTTTGGACAAAGGCATGGATAAAATGATGGAGAATTACCGCGCGAACAACACAAAGGAACAAGCGGAAATGGAGACCATCAAGGCCACGCTGGACAAACCCTTTGCCCAGCAAGAGGAATTGGCCTTGGTGCGTGAAAATCACGGTGCCGTCATTCGAGAACTGCAAAGAATGCAAGATGAATTGGGCTATGTGAGTGAGTGGAAGCCTCGGGAAGCAGTGCGGCGGGATGTGGAGAATGTTAATGGTGAGGTTCAGACGAAGATGAAATAATCAAAAGAATTTGCATGAATGTTACAATATTTAGAATGTGTGCAAATCTCTGATTGTTAGCGGTAAGCGCGAGAAAGCACCTCTCATCACTTGTTTTTCCTGCTACATCACGGCATCGTCGGGTCGTGAAAATAGCCAAGGCCAAGAAGTGCCTTCATGATTGAGTCAAACTATGGATTGCTGTATAGTGAGTGCGCCTAGCATGAACAAATGAATTGTGATAGGCTGTATTAAGATGTCGAAATTATTTTGGGTGCAGCCTTTTCCGTTAAAAATTGCTATAAAGACAAGAGTCACGAGCACTGTGATTAATGTGACTTTTCCCGCGCTTTACTGTGACAGTTTGCCTTCAATGCGAAGCAAGACGATAATGGTAAGCATATTGAACATTGATGCTGTATGACATAGCTAATCATAAATGTTAGGTATGTCTGTAAGTTCACCCTTCAATCGATTTTTTACCTCAGTCATCAATTTTTTGAAGTTAGGAGAATTTTTTCTTTTCATTCCTCTAAAGCCTCCAAGTGATTTTGGAGCTATATCAGGGCATTTTTCATAAATTAGATAATACATTTGTCTGTCAAGTTTTTCTTGAGTTTTTGCCCTTTTTCTCGATTCAAATCGTTCAACATCTTCTGGGGAGCGCTCATCGCGAAAAGGTCTGTTGCAAAAGTCTATCAGATTTCCATCAAAATCCCATTCACTTAGACAGAAATCATGTACATAGTGATTGAAGGACAAGTAACAGAATTCATGCTGAGGCAAGCTTTGGAGTAAATATATGGGAAGCCTAGGAAATCTCTTGTCATTTCCAAAGACAGAAAAAATTCGTTTGGAGTTTTGTGCGCAAAGCTCACAGCAATCTACATACTGAGAACTTATCACCAAGTCTCCATCGTACCACGAGGGTGTTCTATGGTGTAAAAAATCTTCACTGTGAAAATCTTCTCAATTTCACCTTCCTCGATTCTAGCCTCTTCAAATTGTCTGTTTTGCTTAAGGAATTCAACGAGTCGTATATGCTCACTTTTGCTGTGCATGTCATTAAATATAGCAATCTCATTTGATTTCCTTAAACAGGCAATAGCGAAATCCATTTTACCTGCTTTCTTAAACTCAGTCGCTTTTCGTTGTAGGACATAATCAATTCTTTTAATCGAAAATTCGGCTATCTCGTACATTGTAAATTGAGGGGCAATTATGTTTGAAATATTTTCTAAGGTATCAAAATTATATGTAATATTTTCTTTTTGTCGACTAGTTTCACAGAAATTAGCATTAAGCTCAGTTATTTGAATAGCGGAACCAGCATGACACCGCACTTCAACTATTTGGCATTGGTGCATTAAGTCATGTTTTGAATCTGTTTTATCATCGTTTGGGATGCTTTTCGGCGTAAGCCCTAAAAACACACTTAGCTTCTTAAAAATACTCATAAAATATCCTTCCTTTATGATGTATTACTTGTAATCCTAAACTAAGGAGCTTGCTTAGCATTCATAAAATTGATATATCGCTTAATATTATATTTAAATTGACTAGTTTGTCTTATGTACGTTTCGTCTGATACTGCTCCAAATTTCGAGGAATAGACAACC
>CAYJIE010000203.1:0-1988 GCA_964370145.1 uncultured Oscillospiraceae bacterium | reverse complement strand
TAGCTTTACCAATTGGATGTTCCGATCTACTTTCTATTGAAGCAACTAATGTAATGAATTCATTTATATCCTTTTCAAAAGACTTAATATCACTTACTATAAGCAAGCCTTTAGTTAGGGTACCTGTTTTATCAAAAGCTATCGTATTTACTGTTCCCATAAGCTCTAAAGCTTCCCCAGACTTAATAAGAACACCCTTCTTCGTAGCCTGTGCAATAGCAGCCATAATCGAGGTAGGTGTCGCTAAAGCTAAAGCACATGGACAAAATACTACCAATACTGTAACAGCTCGTATTAATGCATCTTCAGGTTGATTTAATGTCCATGCTACTACAACATAGGTTACTATCGCAATAAGTATCGCAAGTGGTACAAGCCAAGTAGCCCATCTGTCTACTATTTTTTGCATTGGAGCTTTATTGTTTTCTGCTTCCTCTACAAGTCTAATCATTTTTTGTAGTGAAGAATTTTCATACGATTTAGTTACTTTTACATCTACTGATCCAAATCGATTTATTGTTCCTGTAAAGGCCTCGTCCCCTACTTCTTTATCTACAGGTAAACTTTCACCAGTCATTATACTTTGATCCACTGTGGTATTGCCAACTACAATAATACCATCAGAAGGAAAACTTTCCCCAGGTAAAACTCGCAAGATAGCATCTACTTTGATATCTTTTGCATCTACTAATACTTCCTCATTTTCATATACCACTCTACCTTGAATAGGTACAAGATTTAATAGTTTCTCAATGCCCTTTTTTGCCTTTTCAACTGTTCGCTCTTCTAGCCATGCACCAATTGCCATTATGAAGGCTACTTCTCCTGCTGCAAAAATATCCCCTATTAAAATTGCCGCAATCATTGCGATTGTAATAAGTAATGCTGAACTCACGAAGCGTTGTTTCAACACTCTATATACTGCTAAATAAGCTAGTGGCGTACCTGAAATTATAATGGATACCCAAGCAAAATTAACCATTAAAGGATACTCTATCCCCATAGTTAAAGGGATAATATATTCTGCAATAAAACTAATCAATAAACAAATTCCAGATACCCATAACATTGGTATCGAATTTAAAAATCGCTCTAATTTTACAAACATTTTATTCACCCTAAATAGTTTTAGAAAATTGGTTTAATGCAGATACCAATTTTTCTACTGTTTCAGTTTCATTACCTTCCTTAATACCATCAACAATACAGTGCTTTATATGTCCCTCTAATATCGTTTGACCTGTCTTATGGAGCGCTGATTTTACTGCACCAATTTGAATAAGAATATCTTCACACGGTTTATCTTCTTCTACCATTTTGCTGATACCACGAATTTGACCTTCAATTCTTTTAAGTCGCTTATTAACTGCATCTACATCAATACATTGTCTCATATTATCCTCCTTATACCTATAGGGGGTATAGGTATATTGTAAATTATCTTACTATTCTGTCAACTATGAATTATCTTAATCATTAAAAAAGATGAAATAAATATATAATTTATCTCATCTTTTTGTAGGCCATACTTTATAGTATTATTGACTCTTCTGTTTCTAAGTCAAAAATATGTAAAGCATCATAATCAATATATAAATCTATTTCATTACCAATACGTGCTTTTGTATTTGGATTTACTCTTGCCACCATATTTGTTTTATTACAGTTAAAATATAAGAATACCTCAGCTCCAACTAACTCATAAACTTGAACCTGTGCTTTAATAACATCTTTATATTGTTTTAAAGAATATTCAACATCATGAATATCTTCAGGACGAATCCCCATCATTACTTTCTTTCCTACATATCCTTTTTCACGTAATATTTTACCTTTTTCATCATTTAAATGAATAGCATTATTATCGAATACTAAATGAATTTCACCTAGTTGATCTACTACATCACAAATTATAAAGTTCATTTGTGGTGATCCAATAAATCCTGCCACAAATAAATTCTTTGGTTTAGTATACAAGTTTTTTGGTG
>CAYJIE010000202.1:0-1993 GCA_964370145.1 uncultured Oscillospiraceae bacterium | reverse complement strand
AATCTGCTGTCGTCATAGTGGGCGTGTGAGTCAAATATCATCCTATTATCGCTCCCACTGGGTGCTCGTCTGCTAGTAGCACTTTAATATTACCCTCTTTATCCTCAGAAGAAAGTATCATACCGTTGCTTTCTACCCCACAAAGCTTAACAGCCTTTAAGTTAGAAACAAACAAGATATTTTTGCCAATTAAGTCCTCTGGTTTATACCATAAAGCAATGCCAGAAACTATCGTTCTTGTAGCTTTTCCGTCATCAATTAAAAATTTTAACAGCTTTTTAGACTTTTTAATTGTCTCGCACTCAAGCACTTTTCCAACCTTAATTCTAGACTTAAAGAATTGCTCAATACCAATTTCCTCTATTGGCTCTTCTTCTGCATCTTCGGCTGTTTCAGGCTCGTCATACTTTTTCATATGCTCTGCAATTTTCTCGTTCATCTCTTTAGGGTCAATTCTTGCAAATAAAATCTCTGGTTTGTCTGTTACTTTTGTGTCGTTTGCAAATAAGCCAAACTCGCCTAAAGTATCAAATGCTCTTTGAGGAGCGTTAATTTGCTTTAGAATTTTCTCTGAGGTCTCTGGTAAGAATGAGCTTAGTAAAGTAGTACCAATGTAAATGCCCTCAATTAAGTTGTATAAAACTGTTTGAAGTCTTGGCAGTTTTTCTTCATCTTTAGCCAAAGCCCAAGGCATTGTCTCGTCAATATATTTATTGCAGCGTTTAAAAATTGTAAATACTTCTGTTATTGCATCTGCTATTCTTAGCTCGTCCATTTTAGCCACAACTTTATCTTTAACAGCTGTTATTGTAGCTTTTAGCTCTGCGTCTATCTCTTCTTCTATACCACTGTTTGTAACAACGCCGTCAAAGTATTTGTTGCACATAGAAACCGTTCTGTTAACAAGGTTTCCTAAAGTATTTGCAAGCTCAGAGTTTGTTCTCTCTGTCATTAAGTCCCATGTAATAGTACCGTCGTTATCAAAAGGCATTTCATGAAGAACAAAATAACGTGTAGCGTCCACACTGTAAAGCTCTGACAAATCGTCGGCATAAATAACATTACCTTTAGATTTACTCATTTTACCTCCGTCTTGTAAAAGCCAAGGGTGCCCAAAAATGGTTTTAGGCAGTGGTAAATCTAAAGCCATTAAGAATATTGGCCAGTAAAGTGTGTGAAACCTAATAATATCTTTGCCAATTAGGTGTAAATCTGCAGGCCAAAGCTGAGAAAATTGCTCTGTGCTGTTTCCCTCGCAGTCGTAGCCTATGCCTGTAATATAGTTTGTAAGCGCATCTAGCCATACATAAGTAACATGTTTTGGGTCAAAGCTTAGAGGAATACCCCAGCTAAAAGTAGTTCTAGAAACGCATAGGTCTTGAAGTCCAGGAAGTAAGAAGTTATTCATCATCTCGTTTTTGCGAGAAACTGGCTGAATAAAGTTTGGGTTGTTATTGATATGCTCAATAAGTCTGTCTGCGTATTTGCTCATTTTAAAGAAATACGCCTCTTCTTTAGCAGGTTTAACTTCTCTTTGGCAGTCTGGGCATTTGCCCTCTACAAGTTGGCTCTCTGTAAAAAAAGACTCGCAAGGTGTGCAGTATAAGCCCTCGTAATGGCCTTTGTAAATATCGCCTTGCTCATATAATTTTTTAAATATTTTTTGCACTTGCTCTTTATGCTCTATGTCAGTAGTTCTAATAAATTTATCGTAAGAAGTATTTACGCAGTCAAAGTTATCTTTAATAATAGCAGCAATCTCGTCTACATAAGCTTGAGGCTCTACACCTTTAACCTTAGCTTTTTCTTCATTTTTTTGTCCGTGCTCGTCAGTACCTGTTTGAAAAAACACATTGTAGCCTTGTTGACGCTTAAACCTAGCAATGCTGTCTGCTAAAATTATCTCATAAGTATTTCCAATATGAGGTTTACCGCTTGTGTAAGCTATTGCGGTAGTTATATAGTAATTATTCAAATTAAATCATTCCTTTAA
>CAYJIE010000201.1:1032-1996 GCA_964370145.1 uncultured Oscillospiraceae bacterium | reverse complement strand
GGCAATCAATTTTGTTGCGCCTTGTGATAGCTTTGCTAGAAGTTTTGAATTGTTTATCAAACACAAAACTGCATTGGACACTTCCGCTACGCTTTCCATTGTGCATAAAATGCCCGTGTTTTCATTTATTAGGTCAACATACCCACCACCACCTTCAAAAGCTATAACCGGCAACCCTGCTTCCATCGCTTCAAGTACTACTGATGGAAAAGGGTCTTCGCGTGAAGTCAAAAGAAATATATCGGCGGCTAAATAATGCTTCATAATATTCTCTTGTGCTGGCTCAAATATTATATTGTTATGTGTGTTATCTTTGTTTATAGATTCATACAAATACTCTTGAGTTTCGTTGTCTAAAGCGCCAACCCATACAAATACCACGTTCTCGTTTTTTCTGCAAACACTTCGACATGTTTGATAGAATAAATCAGTTCCTTTGCGATAATATCCATACCCCGCACCAAGTATCACTTTCGTGTCTTCGGCAACTCCCCATTTGCTGCGTATTTCTTTTCTTGACTGAGCTTGCAAATTTAGAAATTTATTTTTCAAGAAAACACCTTGGGGCTTAATTATTAATTTTGACGAATCTGTTAGTGCTATTTTCGCGGCGCTTTTTGCTACATGTTGAGACGCAAATACTACATATTTAGATAGATCATTAATTTTTTCAAGTTTTTTCTCGCAGCTATATTGTTTAATAACATGCTCCATTTCGTGAACCATTGAAACGCACTCAATCTCATTATTAACTAATACTTGCAATATGTCACCTGTTACAACAGTATTACAAAAAGCCTTTTTGGCTCCACTAGCTAAAACCCATTCGGATAATGCTTTTTCAAAATCTCCTTCAACAACACAAAATGTTTTGTGGGACACTTTTTTAAATTCGTTAATCAGCGGACCTCCTGCGCCTAAAATGCAATATACTTTATATCCGAAAACTTCTTTAAGCTGCTTT
>CAYJIE010000201.1:0-1017 GCA_964370145.1 uncultured Oscillospiraceae bacterium | reverse complement strand
GCGAAAATAATACTATTTATACCTAAAGTATCATCAAGCTTATCTATAACAACATGTTTGGGTGGTATGTCGAAAGATTCTTGCGTGCGCATAATTTTATGTATCGCCTTTTTAATGCTTTCTTGCATTCTAAAACTAAGTGGAAGGGCATGGAAAATTCTTTTTAGCGCAATAATTAACTTTTTTTTCATTATTCTTCCCTCCAGCATAAAATTTTATTGAGTAGTTAATACACTCTACCTGCTTTCAAGGATTGCTTTTGTTATTTCAAGAAAAGTCTTTCCATAAGTTGTATCTGGTTCTAAATAAGCACCTTCTGCCCATTCATTCCATGCATTAATACATAAAAATTGTTCTGCATTATTGTTATTTAGCATCACATATTCTTTAATTTTTAACAACCAATGTTTAAAATCCACAGGTGAAAAATTCGCAAAAATACTTGAAGAAAACATTCTTCGCGCAGTATTATCCCAGTTTAAGGTACAAGCTCTAAAAACGGGAAAATCATACCAAAAGTCATCAACCCTATGGGCGAGCTCGCAATAATCATAAATAGTACCCTTGAAATTAGGATGCAGGTTCGGCATATGGTCTTGTATTTGCTCTACATGACAAAAGCCATTGGGTGGAAACTCAGCGATAGCATCTGTGCCATACGTATTCGTGACAACGCCACTATGCTTGGCCATAACAATGTACAAATTCTTATATCCGTATTGTTTAACTTCTTCACGCCAATGCTTAAAAGTTCTTTCAGGATTTTTTAATAATGATGGTCTATAAACGAACAACACGGGGCAATCGTTTATTTTTATATAACGCTCGTCTTGGAAAGCAGTAATTATATCAGAAATAAATCTTTTATCACTGGTTTCATCATGCTCTTGTGCAATTAAAACTTCTTGTTCGGCACCGTCCCATCTCCGCGTCCAATTTTCATTTGCCCAACAAAAGCAAAACGGGAAGTCGATGCTTTTATCTGCTAACATATTATCTATTGGTTGCTCCATCAAA
>CAYJIE010000200.1:0-2019 GCA_964370145.1 uncultured Oscillospiraceae bacterium | reverse complement strand
GCATGAGGCTTTCTTTAGATAATAAAAAAAGATCTGAAGTTGAAAGTGTAACAACCTTCGCAGATGGGATTGCCGTCAAAAAGTCAGGTGAGATTACCTTCCAACTTTGCTCAGAATATGTTGACGATATTGTTACCGTGAGCGATGATGAAATTGCAACCGCAATTCTAACCCTGATGGAAAAACAAAAGCTAGTCGCAGAAGGTGCAGGTGCTGCTGCCGTAGCTGCAATTCTCTTTGATAAAATTCCTGTAGAAAATAAAAAAGTATGTGCCATTGTAAGTGGCGGAAACATTGACGTAAATATTTTGTCTCGCGTTATTCACCGAGGACTTTTGAGATCTGGAAGATTATCAGAACTTACAATAGAACTCATTGATAAACCAGGCCAATTAAAAGAGGTTACATCAATAATTGCATCAACTGGAGCAAACATTATTGGGGTACTCCATGACAGAAATTTGGAAGATAGTCACTTAAACGATTGCACAATACAAATATCACTTGAGACAAAAAACCTTGCACATATTGCAAGCATTAAAGAAGTATTAATTGAAAAGGGTTATAAGCTTCGATAATTAATAATGCACAATTAATAATTAATATGATGACGGGTGAAAAAATTCGGAGTTGTAAAATTGTAGACGAAAACAAAAGCCTGACATACCGAGCGAAGTCGAAGTATCTTTTTGTTTTTCTCCTTTCCGCAAAACTTTTAGAAAAAAGGAAGTTTTGCGGATAGAATATATTTTTTTCAAATTTACACAATCAATGATATTCAAAGCTTACAATTATGTATATGTCCAATGTAAAGTATTTGAATACAATAATATACACTCATGAGCTTTATACAAAAAACAGTGGAACAAAAATGAACCACTGCTTAAAACTAGAATATTCTATTTTTCATTACTTCACAGAGCGTGCTACTCGAAAACCAACTGTTTGAATTCGAGCATCCTGTCCACTTCCATTTGATTTAGCAACAAGCAAATTATTTTCATCCTTATCTGCAATATCGCCTCCACGAATAGCTCGAGATATAGTAGGGGTTAAATCATAACACCACTCTGAAACGTGTCCACTCATGTCATAGAGTCCAAGTGCATTAGAATTTCCACTTTTTACAGAAGGATTATCCTCTGAAGATCCTGCTGTTCCTACATTTTTGTACAGAGAAAAATCATCAAAAAAGTACCAAGCATAATCTTGCAAATTTTTACTTGGGTCATTATCATCTATTCCGTCGCTGTTTTCATCCACAGTTATGGGAGCTGCATAAATGGTTCTTTCTTGTACATCCCCGCCTCCGGCAGCATATTCCCATTCTGCTACTGTAGGCAATCTATACCCTGTTGCACTTTGGTTTACTTCTACAGTCCACGTATTTTGTCTTGTAGCATCTACTTTTGTAATTGTATATACTTTACTTAAGCTTTCTTTTTCGCTCAAAGCATTGCAAAACTCTAGTGCATCACACCAACTAACAAAATATGCAGGTTTATCAACTCCAATTCCAGCATAGTTAGGCTTTTCATCCTTATCACCCGGCCACAGGTCGTTTTCTTCACCATACACAGCTACCATAACTTCTTCCCATTGCCCTTGTGTCACTTCAGTGTCAGCTAGCAAAAAGCTATCTACGCTCGTATTTATTGGATCAGCTTCTACACCTTCACCCAGCAAAAAGCTTCCGCCTTTTATACCCTTTAACGTACCGATTGTTGGACTTGTTACATCTTCTGGTTTTTCATACGTTGGTGCTGTAGTCCCCCCCCCGTTGTTTCCATTGCTGTCACCTGTTGAGGGAGGACAGCCCAATAGTACAAATGTGATTACGCATCCTAGCACAATTACTAAAAAATTTTTCATGTTATTCTCCTTGCTTTGAAAAATTACCTTAAATATTGAACTTAACTTTTTTACCGCTTACGCCGTAGTATTCTTTTCGAAGCTCTTTAACTTGCTCGTCTACAAGGTAGTCTTCGAAGTTCATCATTCGGTCGATGATTCCGTTCG
>CAYJIE010000199.1:0-2039 GCA_964370145.1 uncultured Oscillospiraceae bacterium | reverse complement strand
TTGGCGATGGTATTGATTGAATTATGCGAAGCAGTTGCTCGGTGTCAGCAACATCGGTCAATCGTTTTTTTCCGTCACTTGCCGTCATTTTCAACTGGTGACAATTTGTCACCAGTTCATTTCCTTCTTCTTTTAAACGCTGTTTTAGTTTGTTCCAATATTTTCGCCCATCAACACTGTCCGTCAAAACTCCGACAACATCGACAACAGAAAAATACCATTTCTCCTTTACACTATCCCATGCGGTGCGTATTTTTTTATCTTCAAATAATTCCATTTCCTTAGACATGATATCCTCCAAGCGAAGTAATAATATCAGTATACAACAAAATTTTACAAAAATAAATAGCTTTACTGAAAATTATCGTGTAAACATCATTTAATTAAACCTCTGCTCAATATTCTCCCGCTCTTGTCCACCAACTTTTTGCCCAAGTGCAAGTTTCTTTTCTCGCAACTTACGAAGTCGCTTGCTGTCAACCCTTTGTTGCATTGTAGTGCTGTCACGAGGCACTGTATCAACAAAAATTTTGCTAAGACCATTTAGCACTCGTGTAATGCAAAGCCCAATAGACGGACTTTGCCAAGTCTGTCCGCTTTTGCTTTGCGAATAAATCGACTTATTCATTCCCGCTTGCTCATCTAATTCAAGGCTTACCACCTCACGAATCAGCATATTCTTAATTGACTTAAACTCCTTTTGCATTGAGAGCGGAAGTGGCTTTGGCAGACTGTCATTATAAAAATTATAAATCTCATTTTGAAGCTCGAACCACAGCTCATATGCCTCTTTTATACTCGGCTCTTTTGCAAGCTCGTCCACCGCAAGGTCGACTAAGAGTTTCACAGGCTTTGGCAAATATCCATACTGCTTTTTACCCTTGTGCACTTTCAACTTGTCACTAAGTGTAAAAATCAAATCTTCAAGTTTTGGATTATAAAAATGTGTGGTGCTAATCTTTTCACCGAGTTCCTTGAACACTTTTGTCGCTTCCTTTTTGAGTTCATCTCGCCTTTGCGATTTCATTGTGTAGAGCGGTGTCAGTTCTTGCTTGAATATCTCATTTACAAACGACGACTTCATTTTTTCAATACCTTGCCTTGTGAGATAACCCTCGTTTGGATTTTTGCTGTAACACATTAAATGTACATGAGGGTGATGGCTTTCGTTGTGGAATGCACCGTACCATATGAAATTATCCGGGTGAATTTTTAGGCTCTCCGCAATTTCAAACACCTTTGATGAGATGAGTGACTTCCACGCTGACTGCGTTTGGTAGTCCGTGATGTCCGCATCTTCTCGCCTAAGTGAAATTATGGGTATCCACACATTGCCCTTGTGCGTGGAAATATCTCTCGCCACCTTGGATAAATTTATTTTCTCGTCACTGCCATTGAAAAGTCCGTGAGTGCCAACAAGTTCAACCCTTGGTCGCTTTGCAATGTACTCAACATATTTTTCATTATCACTTGTTGGATACACGAACAACTCTAATGCCTCAGCAATAAATTCACTTGCGTTTTCCATTGTCGGATTATCTTTATAGTCGAGATATTCAAAGCTGTCTTTGCTTTTTGGATAATCACGGACAAGACTTTTTATTAACTCTTGTTGCGGTTTTGTCTGCATTTCGTTTGCGTTATTAACTCGAACTTTTTCAACTCCGTCACGAGTGGCGATGTATTTCACAAGATACGAAAGGTGAGCGGAATTTTTCGCGCCACCTTGAATATATCTATTTTTAATAATCAGTCTTGCCACTCTGCCACCGTATCTTCAAGCAAAATTTTGCCCTTTGTCTTTCTCACATCGTTGATGCATTTTATGCGAAGCTGTCGCAGCCATTCGCTGTCGAGCGACATTCCCTCCGCCAGTACATTCATCATAAGTGACATCTCGACAGTGAGGCGAAACAAATTATTCGCCATTCGATTTTCCGTGTTCTTGAGCGTGCCATTTATCGCACCGAGCAGATGCTCGGAAAGATAAGTGGTGCTGTCTTTTGAGCCGAGATAGCCGATGTAGAAGTCGACAGCTT
>CAYJIE010000198.1:0-2040 GCA_964370145.1 uncultured Oscillospiraceae bacterium | reverse complement strand
CTATATAACGAGGACTTGACGGTTTATGCACTGCATTCAGACAACACCGAAGCGATGATTTTAGAAGTCAGTGAGTTCGAGGAGCATGACGGCTTATTTGGTATTGAGAAAGTGGATTGGGAGGCATATCACGAGTTTGAGGAGCTAAGAAACAGGCAGTGGTGCTTGTCGCCCGAGAAAGAAAAGGCGTTTTTAGAAGCGACTGAAAATAGCTTTGCGATTTACCAACTCAAGACGGGTGAGAGTACGTCAAACTACCGCTTTGAAAACACCAGCACGCTTGAGAAGATGGGCTTGGAGATAAAGCGCGAAAATTACAATCTAATTTACACAGGCGCGCTAAAGCCTGCGCAAGATATTAATCATGCGTTAATCGACCTCAATTATGAGTTTAATATGCGAAAGCCGAGTGATTTTTACGGTCATTCACTCTCCGTCAGTGACATCGTTGCCTTAAATGTTGACGGTGTGGTATCATCGCATTATGTTGATTCGTTCGGCTTTAAGGTAGTTCCAAACTACTTAGAAAATGCAGAGGTTGACATGGAGCAGAATTTTAATAATCTTGACGGATTAATCAACAATGAGCCCATAGTCGGCAAAATCGAGTATCTTAGCATGAGCGGAAAAGTCGCCGCAACCGTGGAGTACACCGATAGAGCGCAATTTGAAAAGAAAGTAAGGGAGGATAATTACTACGGTGTGCCGATGTCGGTCACGACTTATGGCGAAACTTCGCTAAAAGCGGAGAATTTCGATCCGCCAATACAAGGTTTTAAGAAGGAGGCGAGCCGAGCGGACGGACGACCGAGCGTGGCACAGCTTGAGCATGATTCGAAAAACGGCAAGCCGATTTCAATTATGGACTTGCTTGATGCGACACGCAAGGAGCAAAAGGAGAAGCACAAAGAAAAAACAGCACCGATTAAAGGTGCGGAAATGGAGCGATAAGATGAGGTTTACTGTTGAGGAGACAAATTTAATGTGCATTTACGGCACAGAGACGAAAAATGGGCTGATTGCACAGCTTTTAGAGATGCAAAAGCAACTTCAAGCGGACGAGGCGGAATTGAGCGCACTTACACAGGCGGTACTTGAAAAGTTAGAGGCGATGAGTGATGAGGAGTTCGAGGCGGTTAAGGAGGAGCTTGTGGCGGACTTTGAGTAGGCGAAAGCCTACTCTTTTGCGTTGGGGGGCAATTACGATTTTTATATGGATTTTTATGTTTGAATGTGGTATGATGATAAAGTTAAAGTTATGTTGATAATATTAATGCAAAGAACATAGTGGCACAGGAGGCATTACAAATGTTTAACAAAATTGATATGCAAAGTTGGAGCAGAAAAAACAGCTATAATCACTATTTTAATGATGTGCCCTGCACATATAGCATGACTGTGAATGTGGACATCACAAATTTCTTGAAAAATGTCAGAGCAAACAATCAAAAGTTTTTTCCGCTTATGCTGTTTTCGCTTTCACAAATTGTAAATTCGCACAAAGAGTTTCGCATGGATATAGATGATGACGGCAATCTTGGATATTACGATTTTTCAAATCCTTGTTATACAGTTTTTCACGGCGAAACGGAGACAATCACAAATATTTGGACTCGGCACAGTGATGATTTAGCGCTGTTTCTCAAAAGTTATAATGACGATATGGACAAATATAAAGATGACTCTCACAATTCAAAGCCACTGGTGGGCAAGAATTATTTTAATGTTTCTTGTATTCCTTGGACAAGTTTTACAGGCTTTAATTTGAACTTGCAAAAAGGCTATGATTACCTTCCGCCGATTTTCACAATCGGCAAGTATTTTTCTGAGGGTAACAAGATTATGTTGCCATTGGCAATACAAGTGCATCATGCAGTATGTGATGGTTTTCATCTGTCACGATTTGTAAGTGAATTACAAGATTATCTTGATGCATTTGCATTTTGAGCATATCCCATGCAGATGGGAGCGCAAGGAGTACAAATGAAATTTATATTTTGCGAAAGTGGAGGTAGGTTACTGATGAGTAAAGTTGATAAA
>CAYJIE010000197.1:0-2118 GCA_964370145.1 uncultured Oscillospiraceae bacterium | reverse complement strand
ACTTAGCTATGGTCAAAGAGGCAGAGCTTGCAAAATTTCGCAGAGAGAGCCTTGGTTTTGTCTTTCAAGAGTTTAATTTGCTCGACACACTGACCGCTGAGGAAAATATAATCTTACCGCTTGTCCTTTCGCAAAAGAAAGAGAGTGAGATAAAAGAAAGGCTGAGAAGAATTGTAAATAAACTTGGGATAGTCGGACTTTTGAAAAAATACCCATACGAAATTTCCGGTGGAGAGAAGCAGAGAGTCGCCGTTGCAAGGGCTGTTATCACAGAGCCAAAGCTACTTCTTGCCGATGAGCCGACAGGAGCACTCGATTCAAAATCCACCGACATTTTGCTCTCCGAATTTAGCAAAATCAACGAAGACGGTCAGACGATACTCATGGTGACGCACAGCGTGAAAACCGCTTCGGCCGCAAGTCGGGTCCTTTTCATCAAAGACGGCATAATTTTTCATCAAATTTACAAAGGCAATAGCACGGGGCAAGAATTTTTTGCTAAAATTTCCGACACTCTGACAGCAATCCAAAACGGAGGTGCTGTGAATGAATAGTGCTTATTATCTCAAATTTGCACTGTCAAATTTGAAGAAAAATGCAAAGACGATAGTGCCGTTCACCTTCACCTGTATTTTGTCGGTGTTGATGTTTTACAACTGCGTGAATTTGGCTTCAAGCGATACGACAGGCACAGGAAGTTTAGCTGCCATTTTGGGTGTTTGCACATTTTTGCTCGGTGTGTTTTGTGCTGTTTTTCTATATTACACAAACAGCTTTTTAATTAGGCGAAGAAAAAAGGAATTTGGGCTATATAATATCTTAGGGCTTGAAAAAAAGCATATCGCAAAAATCATACTCGCAGAAAATGTGATAATCTCAATCATATCCACAATTTTGGGAATTTTGCTTGGCATTTTGTTTTCACGGCTACTACTCTTTGCCTTATACAGCCTTATAAAATTTGATTTGCATTATCAATTTGAAGTAAACACAGTGGCGCTCACCACTACAATAGCAGTGTTTGCGCTGATTTTTGCGCTAATTGGAATTAGCAATATTATTGCGGTCTATCTCACAAAGACGATAGACATGCTAAAAGCGGATAAGCAAGCGGACAAAGCGTCAAAGTCAAATGTTTTTATGCTCATTATCGGAATTATCGCACTCTCTATTGGCTATGGGATAGCGCTCACGGCGAAAGATGTTTTTGCGGTGCTTGGCTGGTTTGTCCTTGCGGCGATTTTTGTTGGAATCGGCACATATTGCATTTTCTCGGCACTTGGAAGTACTGTGTTAAAAGCACTCAAAAAGAACAAGAAATTTTACTATAAGCCTGAAAATTTCACCGCAGTGTCGGGGCTTATGTACCGCATAAAGAAAAATGTTGCAGGGCTAACAGCGATTTGCGTTCTGTCCACAGGGATAATCCTTGTACTTTCCACCTCGATTAGCATGTATGTAGGCATTGATGACATTATAGATTACAGATACACGCATGATATAAAAATGACTGTCAGGACACAGGATTTAGCGTTTGACGAAGTGGCGAGAATAGAAGAAAACATCAAAACGGAGTTTAGCGGAATTGAGGGATTAAAACATTACTCCCATTTCTACTTCTTTGCAAGTGACACAGGAAATTACAGCTTTTTAACAGCAGATGAGCAGGGCAATGTCTCCATATACGGCCCTGACGAGGGTGAAATCACGATGCTAATTGCAATGTCTGAAAGTGGCTATGAAAACATTACAGGCACAGCGCTCACTTTAGCTGACAATGAAATTATCCTATCGAGCGACATATCTAATACATCTTCATTTAACCTACTTGATAAAGAATATGTGATAGCTGACATGGGCTCAGATTTGCTAAGTTCGTTCGATGATTACAGCGTTTTCACTGATGCCGAGGCGCTCGTTTTGAGTGACGAAGAATTTAACTCTTTTTTTGAAAAAAGCGGTCAAGCACAGCTCTCGCATACCATATATTTTGACCTTGGGGAGAGCTCAAATGTAAGCCGTGAAACTTTAAGTGAATTTGCTGATGAAAACAGGGAAAATGTCTACTCTCTCGGATATACGATGAAGTCGGAGAATGTTGATGATTTATACTCGATT
>CAYJIE010000196.1:0-2121 GCA_964370145.1 uncultured Oscillospiraceae bacterium | reverse complement strand
AAAAACTCGTGACTTGCTTTGGCGTATGCTCACAATCTATCTTGGCAAAGATATTAAAGAAGCAGATTTCGCCTCTATAAAGTGCATGAATAAACCACTTACAGAATGGCTTATTCATAAATACTTGCAGGAACTAGCTCAACTTCTTAAAAAGGGTTTGCATTCACAATATAATAAGGTCAATGAAGAGCGAACTTTTATTCGCGGGCAAATCAATATCTCTCGTCAAATGCGGCAACCAATGCACAAACAGCATTTAACCCATGTTTGCCATAATATCTTTTCTGTTAACAGAGCTGAAAACAGACTTCTCAAAACGGCATTATATCTTTGCCACAAATCCACAAAGGATTCTGAGAACTGGATTCATGCAACCCAGCTTATTAAAATGATGGAGCAAGTGCCTCTCAGTAGTAGTGTTAAAAACGATATGAAGCTGTGGCAAAAAGCAAGGCATATGACACATTATGAAGCTATAAAGCCTTGGTGTACTCTTATTTTACAAAATAATATACCTACAGCTTTATATGACACATGGAAAGGGATAAGCCTGCTATTTCCTATGGAAAAATTATTTGAAGCTTTTGTTGTCTATTCTTTACGCAAAAAGCTTGATAGAGGAACAAAACTTACAAGTCAAAGCAGTAGGCACTCTCTATGTTCTTATAATGGAAATAATAAATTTTTATTAAAACTCGATATTCTTTTAGAGCAAAATAATAATACATGGGTGATAGATGCAAAATGGAAGCGACTTGATCCAAGTGAAAATAATTTCGATATTTCTCAAGCAGATATGTACCAAATGTTTGCTTACGGCCATAAATATATGAATGGTAAAGGAAATATGGCTTTGGTTTATCCTGCGACAGATAAATTTAAAGGCTTAGATTCAGCTTTTTCGTATGGCTCAGATTTGAATCTTTACGTTGTTGCTTGTGATTTAGAGAGTGGGGAATTTTTTCAAAAGATCGGTGTGAATAGTTTTCCATTCAGGTAAATCTATCTCATCAAAAAATGACTTTCCACGCTATTCAAAATCTTAGCTAATTCTTTAGCCTTTGCAGGTGGAATTGGCCTAGCATTAGTTTCGTATTGACTTATATGGCTTTGTGGAACATCAATCTGTTTTGCAAGCTCTTTTTGTGTGAGATTTGCACGAAGTCGTAAGCCTTTCAACATACGCCCTACACGTTCACGTTCGGGCATTGGAGGTGAAACATAATCGTCATCTTTAGTGATAATCTTTCCTCCAAGCTTTTTAACTAGTTCAATTACAAGGGGAATATTATCGTTAGGTAAAGAAATATGTATATCAGAAATAAAATTGTCGTTTATTTGTGCCATGATACTTCTCCTAGTATGGGGCTTTTTCTCTAGTGCCAATGTATTCAAATCTACAAATTGTGATTTCAATATTCTCACTATCTTCTTTGACAGTCCACACCGCAACTTTTCTATAGTTAAGGTGGCAATGCATTTGACTGTCTTTGCTGAGTGAGCTAAGACTTTGCCAACCACGTCCATAAGGTTTACCAGATGTTTCTCTCAAATCCTGTTCTAAAACATCAAGAATAGCTTCTTCATTATGAGATAGCGATTTTTTACCTTTGAGTGCTTTGCTGCTATATTTTATTACAACATTTTTCATAAAGCCTTCTTTATTTTAAATATACCACATACGGTATACTGTCAATATGTTTAATGGTATATTATACCAATTTTTAATGCACACTTTTCATATCATCAAGTATATCAGCGTAATCTTGCATCATTTTTCTTCTTTCTTCTAAATATTCAGCACGATTATAGATGGCACGAATTCTATCTTCGCCAGCATGAGCAAGTGATTTTTCGATGATGTCATGTCTATAACCTTTTTCATTCAACAAGGTACTTCCCATACTTCTAAAGCCATGAATTGTATGTATATCTCTATATCCTAAATTATCTCGTAAAGCCTTAGAAAGACTTTCGCCACGGATATGACCTAACTTTGATTGAGAACTAGCAAAAACAAACTCTTTATCGCCAGTAAAGAGTTTTAATTCTTCTAATATAGCGAGAGCTTGTCTTGATAGTGGCACAATATGCTCTTTATCCATTTTCATTTTTTCGGCT
>CAYJIE010000195.1:0-2180 GCA_964370145.1 uncultured Oscillospiraceae bacterium | reverse complement strand
CATATGCGCTCTGAATAAGGACCTGTTGCATTGACAAAAAATGGAGGGGGTATTTCACACCAGAAGCAAGTGTGTCATATGCTAATGATGCCCCTGTCCACACAAATAAAAGCGCCTTACAGGTATGCTAGAATTCCTATAAGATATGAAGTCTCATACTGGTAATACAAGATTGTGTATTTCATCTTCATTTTTGTCGACAAGACCACAGGGGTTACTCTGGTACGGGGATACCTTCCAAAATACTACACTTAGATTATGCGCTGATAAAACTATGCTGTCCAAAGGTGTTTGTTTGCATCCAGAAAAAATAGGGGTTCTTTTTGGGGGTTACTGTTGGAATAATTTATAAATTTATATTTTATATCAAGGAATTAGACTCTAAATGGGCGAACTATTTGGATGGGTTGAGGGGGAAGGCGTACATTGAATAAGCATAAGTTCCATATGCCGCCGTACTCATTTGAGGCCTACCATGATATAAATATTTTTTTGTATACGCATCACGAATCACTTTTGCCTTCTAACAAAGAAAATAGGCTGATGCGTTGAGTTCTAATGACTTTTTTCTCAGTGATGCCTTCTGGCTTGAAGTCTGCTGGCAAGGGAGCTAATTTTTTGCCATTACACTCATATACTGTGAGAATTTTCTTCCCCTTTTCGAGAATTTCGCCATTTACCATTTTTTTATCGATTTGCATTATACACTTGATTATATCTGGAGTGCTATTTTTCTTCAACGGTAATGCACCACTTGTTATCAAAAATTTAAAATGTGAATCATTCATTCTGGCGTTGACGTGAGTACCTGAGAGGTTATTAATAAATCCCCACGCACCTTGCTGTCTGGCTACAAGAATCGGCTTATTTATTTGTAGTTCTTGATAAACATACACAGGATCCAATTCTCGCTCTATATCATTTGAAATATGTTCAATGAATTTCTTCATTTCTATAGCGATACTATCATCGCCAATGCGGACTCGTTCTATGTCAGGATGAAGTGAAAGTTCTTGAAAAAAGTCACTTTTTGCTTTTATTGACTTGTCAATATTTATATCAGGTAAAGGCAGTTCTTTGATTGCAAAAGCTGGAGTCGTAAATATTTTTTTCACTCCATTTAATAATAACCATCCATGACCATGCCCACACTCTTCGAGGCTTTTACCAAGAAGACCACGAAAAAACCCTTTGAGCCACTCATTGAGTACGACACCGCCCACGGTCGCTAGTAAAAGTCCTATCTCAAATTCAAATGACCCGTCACGCGGCGGATGCACTATAATTCTTGGCTTTAAACGACTATCAAAGGCAATTCTGTCAAATTCATCTACTATTACTTGTGAAGAGACAAGCGTTTGCACAAAGAGTTTTTGTGTCAGGTAGTGATTTTGCGTACCAAAATAAAAAGAAAGTGTTGTATTGTCGTTGCGCATATAACTTCTTGTGCTACCTCTCTAGCTTCCTCACAACATCCCCAAAGCTCTCAAGGGCATTTTGCAAGTTCTCCATAATATCCTGTGCCAATTCCTCGGGAGGTGGGAGATTATCCAAGTCGGCAAGGGATTTATCCTTAAGCCAAAAAATATCAAGGCTCGTTTTGTCGCGCTTCACGATGTCATCATAGGTATACTTGCGCCAGCGTCCGTCCGTTTGGGTTTCGCTGTACGTCTCTTGTCGCAAAGCCATATTTGCTGTCTTATAGCAGGCAATAAAGTCTTGCAAGTCTTCCAAGCGTAAAGGCTTTTTCTTCAGTGTGAAGCGCATATTTGTGCGTAAATCGTAAAACCACACGTCCTTTGTATGATGTGTGGGCGCGGCAGGACATTTCTCAAAAAAAAGCACGTTAGCCTTGACGCCCGGTCGGTAGAATATACCCGTGGGCAGGCGCAAAATCGTATGCACATTGCACGTCTGCAAAAGCTTTTTGCGCACCGTCTCTCCTGCGCCGCCCTCAAAGAGCACATTGTCTGGCACCACCACCGCCGCTGTGCCACCCACTTTTAAAATCGTGTGGATATGTTGTACAAAATTCAGTTGTTTGTTAGAGCTGGTATCCCAAAAATCCTGACGACTGTACACAAGGTCTTCTTTTTCCTGCTCTCCATCCTCATTCTCAAAAGTTAAGGACGATTTTTTGCCAAAGGGGGGATTGGTGAGCACATAGTCAAAATAGGTGC
>CAYJIE010000194.1:0-2193 GCA_964370145.1 uncultured Oscillospiraceae bacterium | reverse complement strand
TGTAAATTGAATTTTGATTTTTTGAAAAAACGCATTTATTCAAGGTCAACTATATATGTAAACTTGCATATGCTTTGGCAGAAAAAAATTTAAGTAGCATTCATGATACTTTGTCTTTGCTCCATAAAGCCTTAGAGTCAGATAAAACACGAGAGATACTTTTTATAGCTAAAGAAAGTGATGCTTGGAATGCATTTCTCAACAAAGTCTTGTCATTAAAAAACATCGACGCTAAACATTTTGCGCAGCTCTCACTCATCATTAAAGAGCTCAACAAAGAAGGTTTTCCCGTGCATGATCAAACCATGGCCTTGCTCCTCTATAAAGCAGGTAAGCTTGATGAAGTCTACGCAATGATAGACTCTGGAAGGATTGAGACCAGACATGCTCCAGAGTTCAAAAATCTTCACACTGACTATGTTCTCGCCAATTATGCGAAAAATGAAACCGAGAAGTTCACAAGCCTCGAATGGGATATCGTCTTAAAAAAGCACTCTGACACTTTGACAAACGAAGAAATATTAAAAATAATTGAAAAGTCTAACAGTGTCGCTTTGTTAGAAAACTATGCTGAGAACATTATCAGCTTAAAAGCATCCAATGATCTCATTGCTTCGATTCTCCTTATCTGGATAAAGCTTGGAGTATATTCAGCAAATTCTTTAAATATTGCGAGAAGTTTAATCTCTTCACAACCAAGCAGCACTTCACCTCTCGTGAAGGCTTTATCAACGCTTGATAAAAAAGTCCGGACAATGATGCTTATATGGCTCGTAGCTTCTAGCCCAAAAATAAAAGATGAAACTCTTGAGACAATAGCCCCAATTCGTGATTATATTCAGGCATCGGATATTGACAAGTTTTTCTTCGAAAGTGTCTCTCCGGGAACACTTTATAATTTCATGGACAATGCAAAGTACTTGCTGAAGGACATTGCAAAAGTCTTTTCAACGGCGTCCCGTATTATCGATAGTCCGACAATAAAAACCCAATATTGCATAATCTGGGCAATTAATCAAATTGATTTTATCAAACATTTACAAGACAGAGGTCAAAGTGCCCCTGCCAAGAATAGTAAAGCAGAACTGACCCAAAAAATGAGAAAATGGAAATTGCGCCTAGATGAGCTGCCCGAAAGAGCTTCTCTTGTTATTGACAGCTTTGAATCCTTCCAGTCGATCATTTTAAGTGTCGTGCAACAAACCATGGTCTCAAAAAATATCTCTCCGCCTGTAGGTTCGCAAAAAAAGGAAAGTCCTCACGCTTCCAATTCCATAGCAGACCCTTCTCATGAAATGGTACCTCTCACACAAGCTTGTGAAGTTCAGCCAGAACAAGTGAATGAAGATTTTAACGATAGCACGGTCGACACAAAAGCCTCTGAAAAAACGTTGCATTTTGAAACTAGCAGTGTTGATACTCAAAACACACTACAGCATGATGCGGATATGCCCATCCACGACTCGGGAGAGGATAATATCGAGGTACAGACAATGCCAATGCGTGCACCTCATGATGACGTTCTGCGTTCTGAACATGCATCGACAATAGATGAGCTGTATGCTAAAATGGAAAGCCTAAAAAGAAAGTACGAGGAGATGACCGCCGAAAGAGATAATTTTCGTGACAAATACTACGCTTTATTAGAAAAAAACCAGGAAACTCAAAGTAAGTACACGGCACTTCTTGAGAAACATAATTCCTGAGGAGTAATCATTATGTGATGTTAATTCTCGTATACATACCCAGAGCTCAGATGTGCTCCCCAACAGTTAGGTTAGCGTTTGGGGAGCACATCTATGGGGAGTGGTGTAACCCGCTTACTTGCATCCAAAAGGCCTTGACTCAGGCAGGTAGAGAGGGAGCCTATTTTCAAAAACTTGCGATGCTGTAAAGGGGTTGTTTACGCATATTCTCATGACCCAAATATGACCCAAAAGCTTTTTCACGATTCGTAAGTATTTGAAATCATGCACGCCATGCACAGCATGAAACAGGGTGAAAATGCGAGAAAATGGCGGTAGTTTTTGTTGTAGTGTTACTTTTAAGATATTGACTCTAAAAACAATTTTTAAAACGATTTTGCTCTAAGCTACTTTTCTGGCACCCCACCTGCCATAGCATGGGGTTCAAGGGTTCTCAATAGCACCTATGAACAGTATTCGTTCTGGCTTGCCACGCTTCGCTCGCATA
>CAYJIE010000193.1:0-2262 GCA_964370145.1 uncultured Oscillospiraceae bacterium | reverse complement strand
CTTCATCATTAAACAGGACGAGAGCGTCGGAAATATTATCATTCAGTGTTTTCTCGACATCACGAGAGACAAAGTTCAAAAAATCCCAAATTTTAGACCTAGCCCTTGAGCCTCTTAATTTGGTACTGAAAGTAATCGACGTACCCAAATGTCTATTGGTTAAGACATTTTGATTAACAAAATACGACTGATTATCCACCAAAGTTCCATTCTTTATAATATTAAACAGCCATTCCATTTAACCCCCAAACGCCTTTGCGAAAGAACTTATAAGTTCAGTCTCCTTACCAGTGCCGCGTAGGTATTCCTGTAGCAAAGGCAGTATACAATCATCCCAAACACAATTTCGTACCTCTGCAACTGTAAGACTGGTATCATATTTTAAGTTCATCAAATAGGCATGACCTATTTGATAATCATGCCCCAGTAAAGGTTCATTGACAATCAAGTCGTTTAGAGCTTCAAGATTTTCTGCCAAGAAAGTCCATTTGTTGCAGTGCTTTTTTAAATGATATCTCAATAGCCCTGTGTCAGGTACTACTTCTTCCCAGCGAAATCTGCGCCGAAGAGCGAAATCAAAACTTTCCACGCTGCGGTCAATTGTGTTCATCGTTCCAATAAGATAGACATTTGACGGTATAAAGAATTGGTATCCTTGATCAATCCAAAGCATACCAGTATCTTGGGTATTTAAATTAGCATATTGTGTTTTGACACAACCTTTAGCACCTCGATACTCAAGACAATACATCAACTCACCAAAAACCCTAGACAACTCAGCCCGATTCACTTCATCAATTATAAAGAAAAATGGTGGAACAACATCAGATATCTTCTTAGAAACGACTGCGCCTGAAGATCCTGCTGTGCCTGAGGATTCGACTGTGTCCGAGGGTTTTACTTCGTCCAAGAGATCGAAAATGTACTGCCAATGTTCCCCTAAGTCTTTTTGGTGAGAACAGAGGTCGCTAATCGTGCTTGTTTCCCAGTCCAGTCCAAGATTGTGAACATCCACTTCCCATTTTCCCGCTTTTCGGCAAAACTCTTTGAAAACACCATTTTGCAATGTCAGCTGCACAGTTCCATTATTAAGATCAGGGCGTAAACCCTCCATGAAATCTTCATAACTGTAAGAAGGGTGAAATTGCACCAATTCAATCTGGGATGCATGTGTAAAGCTACTATTCTTCGGGGCAAACTCCTCTTTCCAAATATCAAACAATAGTGAAGTCTGCTGACGTGCTTGGTATGTTTTCCCTGTTCCGGGAGAACCGTATTTAATGATTTGCTTTTTCAGACTGAATGGATTAGATATGTTTGCATAGATTTCCCAAACAAACATGCTTAAATAAAATTCATCTGTATCTTTGTTACTAAGCTCAGTGCTGAACTCGTTTTTGATTGCCTGTAGCAAGTATGTGTTTTTTGAATACCAGTCTTGAGCATTGTTTATTGGGTATGGGGCAATCATTCCTTCACGTATAAGCCAGCTAAAGACTTGATTAAACTTACCGGAATCAACAGTTGTAGAAACGGTTAATGTACAAGCTGCCGCCACACGATTGACAAGAAGCGGCCTGTTTCCTTGGCCTTGGGCAGACCATGCGCTGCCAAAGTTCTCAAGGGTTTTTTTACTAGGGTTTTTAATGAGAGCTTCCAATGCGGATATAAATTGGGGGATTTGAATGAATGACTCAAAGTTTTTTTCACTCAAAACAGACTGACCGCGAGAAGCTATTCCATTGCTTTTTTCAAAGAGAAGCTTCTTTAAGAAAGCCTTATCATTATTATGAGACAAACCCGTTCCTGAGTTGATATGTTTACGAATTTGATCAACCTGATCGTAAAAATCGCTATAAGCGTCATGCCAGGCTCCGAGTGCAGATTTCCGATTTCCAATCAAATACTTATAAAGGGTTTTTAGTTTACTTGCCATTTTCGCTCCTTATTGTGTATAATTCATAGATAAAATTTCAACGTTCTAAGCTTCAAATCAACCTGATAGTTTTGTTCTTATATACGCTCTTTTTTGAAAGAAGTTTTTCATATACTTCAAAACAATCCTGTGTCATATTTTTCTCCTTTCAATAAATTTAAAATCATTTACTAACTTACAAAAAATTCAGTATTTCCTTTGTATTTCCTTAGTAGTTCTGTGCTAAAACGGTGATCTGCCTCTTCACCTCCTCCTGCAGCCATTGCGGTTTCAGCACCTTGGCCTTCATTCCAAAGCTCAGCACCCAAGAAAGGGTTTCCGGTGCG
>CAYJIE010000192.1:0-2273 GCA_964370145.1 uncultured Oscillospiraceae bacterium | reverse complement strand
TGCCCTTTTGTTTTTTTCCTTCACTCATGTTCATAATAAAAATACCTCCTTAGTTTTTTACAATTTATATGCAAAAAACCAAAGAGGTATTACTTCATTATTTTTTTATGTCCCTATGTGTTTTAACACAATGCGTTATATTTTTATTCACATGGTCGCCAAGCCGCTCTGCAATTGTCACAGAACGATGATGCCCACCCGTGCAACCAATCGCAATTGTAAAGCTAGCTCGTCCATCTTTTATGCAGCATGGAATGAGATGATTAACCATCGTTATAAGATTATCCGTAAATATCCTTGCATCAGGGTCGCCCATTACGCAATCCTGCACCTCTTTTTGTGTCCCATTCATATGCCTTAAACTCTCATTGTAAAATGGATTTGTAAAGGAGCGCACATCAAAAACCATATCCGCATCTGTTGGTATTCCATGCTTAAACCCAAATGACATAATATTCACCGACATATCGCTGCCATGCCCATGCTCAAACACCTCAATTAAATGTGTTTTTAGCTGTGCCGGTAGATATGAACTTGTGTCAACATGATAGTCAGCGGCTATCAAAAGTGGCATAAGCAATTTGCGCTCATAGTCAATCGCATCTTTGATATTGCCATTGCAATGCTCCAAAAACACATGTGGTCGCCTTGTTTCCTTATACCTTTTTAGCAAAACCTCATCTGTTGCATCAAGAAAGACAAGCTTGAACAAAAGCCCCTTTGTGCGTAAATCCAAAATTTTTCTAGTGAAATTTTCAAATTTACCTGCCGCTCTGCCATCTGTTACAATCGCAGCTTTCGTTATCTCCTCATTGGCAGTACAATAATTTGCAAAGCTCTCAATCAAATCAGGTGGAATATTGTCAAGACAATAATATCCCATGTCTTCAAACGATGTAATCGCCTTACTTTTTCCGGCTCCCGACATCCCCGTAATTACCAATAAATCCATATTCCCCTCCATGCGTTAACGCACAATTTCAACTTCCGTTTCCAACATTACAGCACTATTTTTATATACTTTATCTCTTACAATTTCGATTAACTCAATAATATCTTTTGCAGTTGCATGGTCATAATTAATAATAAATCCTGCGTGTTTTTCGCTGACCATTGCACCACCTACCCTAAGGGACTTAAGCCCAGCCTCTTCAATTAACTTTCCTGCAAAATTATCCTTTGGCCGCTTAAATGTACTGCCCGAACTGGGAAATTCCAATGGTTGGCTCGCCCTTCGCTTATCTCTGTATTGCGCCATCAAATCTTCAATTTCAACCCTGTCCCCTGCTCTTAGTTTCAAAGTTGCGGACAAAACGACACCAAATTCCTCTTTTAATATGCTGTGACGATACGACAATTTTAGGTCCTCATTGAACATTGTCACAACTTCCCCATTTTCATTTAACATCTCTGCTGACACAAGCACCTGCTTCATATCTCCACCATATGCGCCTGCATTCATGTAAACTGCTCCGCCAAGGGTTGCAGGAATCCCTGCCGCAAATTCAAGCCCTGATAGCGACTTATCTTTTGCAATCATCGCAAGTTTTGGCAAAGTCACTGCGGCACTTGCAGTGATGACATCATTTTCAATCGCAATTTCCTCATAACTACCTTTTAAGCAAAGCACCAAACCATCAAAACCGCTATCAGCAAACAGCAAATTAGAGCCATTTCCGATTATCTTAAACTTAACCCCAAATTCTCTACACTTGCCAACAATTGCTTTGATATCACTCATATGTTTTGGCACGACAAAAAGGCTTGCCTCACCGCCACAACGCATTGTGGAATGTTTAGACAAAAGCTCGTTCTCAATGACTGTTTTCGCAAGCCCACCACTTTCAACATATGCCCTTAGCGCCTCAATATTACCACTAGCCACATTATTTCCTCTTGTTCTTCATAATGTCTTCCATGACTCTTTTGTCGAGCTCTTCCGCCGCATTATATCCAAATAATTTCATTCTGTAATTCATCGCCGCAACTTCAATAATCGTTGCGAGATTTCGCCCAGGGCGCACCGGAATTGTCGTCATTTGCACCTGTGCCCCAAGTATATTCATATATGTTTCATTTAGCCCAAGCCTGTCATATTGCTTGGTTTTGTCCCAAGTTTCCATATAGACAACGAGGCTTATATATTCCTCAATTTTAACTGAGGACATACCAAATAATGACCGCACATCAGTTATTCCAACGCCGCGAAGCTCAAGGAAATGTCTAATTGATTCAGGAGACGTTCCAAGCAGTCTGCCATTACCAAGCCTTTT
>CAYJIE010000191.1:0-2274 GCA_964370145.1 uncultured Oscillospiraceae bacterium | reverse complement strand
AATTATCTGTTAATGATAAAATAGAATTATAAGAAATTTTATGTTGTGAGAACAATTAATTTATATAAATATGCAATTAGGCACAAAATCAAGACTATAAAAATTGAAATTCATACATATATAATTCATAATAAGTATACAAAAAGTCTATTGCTATCATATCCTTAATAAGATATAATCTCATTAAACAATACAAACAATGAAGGTATTTTATTATGAAAAGGATAACGGTCCAGAGGAATTTAGTTTTAGAAGCAGTTAAAATAATGAAAAATCATCCAACAGCAGATGAAGTATTTTTAGAGCTGAGTAAGGCCTACCCAAGTATAAGCAGGGGAACTGTTTATCGCAACTTAAATGCATTGGCAGATGATGGCGAAATTAGTAAAATAGCTTTTACAAATGGGGCAGATTGCTTTGATCATATTGTAGAAAACCACTATCACGCAAAATGTAAACATTGCTCGAAAGTTGTTGATGTTGATTTTGATGTGGCGGAGGGACTTATTGGCGAGGTAGGGGAGAATTCAAGTTTTATTCTCACCGGATATAGCATTGTTTTTCATGGATATTGTAAGAAATGTCATGTTAATTAGCGCTTATACGAGAGCGTCATCTCGTAAATATAAATAACGGAGGATTTGAAATGAGAAGTATAACATCACTCGATTTGCAGTACGCGCACAGATTTTATGGGTTTAAGGGCGAGGCGCAGTATTTGCATGGACACTCAGGGGTTTTGACGATTGAGGTTGAAGATTCTGTTAACGAAGGCGTCAATATGGTGTTTCCATGTAATGAAATTCAAAAAACGGCGTGGGACGTTTTGAAGAATTTTGATCATGCATTGATTTTGAGAGAAGATGATCCACTTTTACCTGCAATCCTTAAAGTTTATGAAGAGACTGGATTAAAAGATGGTGCACCACAGAATACCATGAAAGGTGAGGCATTTAAAACAGAGTTAGCCACAGCATATCCAGACTGTCGTCTTGTTGTGACAAAAGAAACAATGACCGTAGAAGGCATGATAAAAATCGTATATGAGTTGTTAAAAGACAAACTCAACATTGCAAAGCTTACATTTACAAGTGGTGTTAATGCAGCAAGTGAAGAATACGATACGAAAAACAATATTGAGCGATGTCCACTATGTGGTATTTCTCTAAATGAGCATGGAGTTTGCGAGAAATGCGGATATAAAAAATAGAAAAAATTGCAAAGTCGGTGAGTTTTTACTACTCACCGACTTTTTACTTGGTATTAATAAATCATTTTTTTGGTCATTCCGCCATCAATTACGATATTTGCACCATTGATAAAATCATTTTCCTCATTGGCTAAGAATAGACACATACTTGAAATATCTCGAGGTTTTCCTACTCTGTTTGAAGGGTGAATTTCATGATCCCTTGGCTCGAGGTCTTCCAAGCAGCCAACATGAATGAAACCCGGACTGATTGCATTAACTGTAATCGGGGTACCTCTAAGTGAAACACATAGGGAATTTGTAAGGGAAACAATTCCTCCCTTGCTCATGCCATACAGTTCCCAGTCCTCCATATTCTGATGCCATCTAGTTGAGGCAATATTAATTATTCTACCGTAGTCTTCACCATGATTTAATTCAATGAATTGTTGTGAACAAAGAAAGGCACCTCGCAAATTTGTATCTAATACCTTATCGTATTCATCGAGAGTTACATCTGAAATTCTTTTTTCAAACTTCGAAACAGCACCATTATTGATTAAGACATGAGCCATTTTGTATTTTGTTTTAATTAAATCAAATGCTCTATCAATGGAGTCAGGTTTGGACAAATCGGTTTTTATGAAGTCAATATACTCCTCCTTGCAATCAAGAATATCTAATACGACTACTTTATAACCATATTTGGAAAATTGCATTGCCATGTCAAAACCAAGGCCACTTGCGCCGCCTGTTATAATACATATTTTCATATAGCTCCCCTTGTATATTATTTATCTAATCTAATTATATTTTTAATTATAACACATAAAATAAAGCGCTTCAATATCAAAATTTATTGTTAAGTTGAGTGTGGAATTAAGTGGATGTAATACAATTTAGAGTTATTTTCTAGTTAAGATAAATTGATGCTGTTGTGATTGAAGATTTGAACGAAAGAAAACTAGAGTACGCAATTTACATACTCTAGCTCTTGTCTGCTTAGCTTATTGGTGATTGTAAAATGAACTGAGTTTCATTTTACAGTCACAGTGAATTATTACAGCGCAATATGCAAAAATAAA
>CAYJIE010000190.1:0-2283 GCA_964370145.1 uncultured Oscillospiraceae bacterium | reverse complement strand
TTAAAAGGGTGTTATCATACGGCAGTTTAGTTAATTTTACGCAAAACTATCGTCATTTAAGCTGACATATAAGCCAAAGCGTCTAACTTTAACTAGTCAACATAATACTTAATAAGTGCTTGTGTGCCCAAGTCGCCCATTCCGTTATCCGCCAATTTCTTATAATGGTCAAGTGTAGCGCTCAAAATATCTAATCCTAAACCTTCAGATTCTGATTTAGCAATTTCTAAATCTTTTATGAAATGTTTAATGTAGAATCTTGCGTTAAAGTCACCTTCGAGGATTTTTGGAAGAGCATCGCTGAGCTTCTTGCTGCTAGCTGAGCCGGTAGAAAGTGTTGAATACAACTGATTCCAGTCTAGGCCATGAGCTTTTGCATAAGCAAGAGTTTCGCAAATTCCGCTTAAATTAGCGGCAACTGCAATTTGATTGCACATTTTGGTGTGTTGCCCATTTCCGGCCTTTCCACAATAATTAATATCTTTTCCGACCATTTGCAAAACGGGTAGAATTTCGTCAAAATCAGCCTTGTCACCACCGACTAAAATAGTAAGTGTTCCGTTTTTAGCACCTGTATCACCACCTGTAACAGGGGCGTCAAGCGCTTTTAGTCCGTTGGCCTTAGCTTCTTCAAATATTCTTATAGCTAAATTTGGTTGACTTGTGGTAAGATCAATTACAAAAGTTCCCTTATTGGCATTTTGGATAATGCCATTATCGCTAAAATAGATATCTTCTACATCGCTGGGAAACCCAACCATAGTCATTATTGCCTCAACACCAATTGCGCATTCCTTAGCGGTGTCCTTCCACACAGCACCCTCATCTAAAATGTCAAGGATTTTGGCTTTTGTCCTTGTGTAGACTTGCACTTCATGTCCGCCTTTTAACAGATTCCTAACAATTGATTTTCCCATCATACCAACGCCAATAAAACCGATTTTCATAATATCCCTCGCATTTTCGCTTATTAGGCATTTCTGCAAATTTAATTACAGTAAGTACCTACTCCATTTTAGCACTTTTATATATGTATGTCAAACGATTTGATATAATATCAATTAAAGAATCGAGCTAGGATATAATCAGTAGTTAATTTTGTCATTTGTTTTTGCAAAATGCTTTGAAATGCGTGCAAAGAATTTACAGGTTTTCTAAAGGGCGCAAAGCACTTTGCTCGCACACTTTCTTTACAATGTAAGCAATATGTTTTAAGATTTAGGACAATTCCATTTTTGAAATCGGGCAAGAGAAATCGCTTTTTTTGACCATAAAAGCAGCTGATAAAAAAATTTATATAAACTCACAAATATTTTAAGTATATTTTAAGTTGTTGATGTACAATACAATTGGAAAAAGCTATTTACTTATGAAATGGAGGAAGTTAAATGTATATTTCATCAGCAATCAACACGATGCTAACGCAACAAACGACTTTGACAAGCCAAAAAGAAAGCGATCAAAACAACAGTCAAAAAAGCGAAGAAACCTCAACTCGCTCGAATTATGATACTGTTACAATCAGCGACCAAGCAAGAAGAACATATCAAACAAGCCAAATGTCGAGCAGTGCAGATACCAATTCTCAAAACTCAAATTCACAAGGTGAAGCGAGCGGGAAACCTCCAATGGGTGGAAAGCCGCCGATGGGCGGAAAACCTCCAATGGGTGGAAAGCCTCCAGCAGGTGCATCTGGAACTTCTGAGACTGAAGAAAGCGAAGAGACAACTGCACTTGAAAGCATGCTTGAATCACTTGAGGAAGATGATGCAACAACGACAACTGAGGAAGCTTCAACCACAGAAATTATGCTTGAGGCACTGCAAACAGAAGAAGTTGAAGATACTGAGAGTAGCGATTCTGTCGAAAGTCTTGAAGAGATGCTTGAGGCAATTGAAAGCAAACGTATTGACCAAGAGGAACAAGCAGAAGAAGATGAAAAAATTCAACAGGCAAAAATTGAAGCCACTCTTTCCGCATCAACTATTACATATGCAAATGTCAGCGCTCTAATTCGTGAAATCGCGGTTTAGAATATACCTTATCACCCAATCCCTAACCAAGCAAAACTGCAAAGCGACCTTGAACATGCTTCAAGGTCATTTTGCAGTTTGTAAAAGGAGTATTAATGAGAATTTTATTGTGCGAAGATGAAATCACCCTCTCAAATGCGTTGGTCATTATATTAAAACATGCAAACTATTCCGTGGATGCTGTATATGACGGAGAACAAGCTCTTGATTATTTATTTAATCAGACATATGATGCTATAATTTTAGATGT
>CAYJIE010000189.1:0-2289 GCA_964370145.1 uncultured Oscillospiraceae bacterium | reverse complement strand
TAGCATATACTTTCATTCAAATAGAATCAGACATAAAGCGCAACGAAAAATCCATCGCATCTGAGTCTTTTCATGAAGAATTAAAGTTTTGGAGCGACTCATATAGAGAAATGAGTGACTTTGCGCAGAAAAAGGAATATTACTTTCAAGTCTTAGAAAAATGCAAAGAACGCACATCAGTTTTAGGTTATGCGCATGAGGGCTTTGTAGAGAACTTTAAAACGGCCATAGGTTACTATGAAGAGCTACTTGAAAACAAAAAAGAATTGTGCGTTGAAATTAATGTTGAGTATGGAGAGATACGTATCGGTTTTAATAAGGATTCAAAAATAGATGAATTCGCAAACTTTATAAAATATTTTGTATCGGGCGAAACGATGGATGGAGACATGCCCGCATTTACGCCGCGGTTCTTAACATATAAACTGGAGCATTTTAGTGATGGGGAAATAGCAAATTTAGAGATGTTCACATCCATAGACGAGCAACTTATCAATATTTCCCACAAGCATCATTTTCTTCTTTTATTTGATGAAATAGAAAGATCTATGCATCCTGAAATGTGCAGACAGTTGATATCAATCCTAATAAAGTTTTTGTCTGCATATAAGGATAAACAATTTCAAATAATCATTGCAAGTCATTCTCCGTTTATTACTAGCGACATACCCGGAAAAAATAATGTTTGTTTAAAAAGGGGTGCTGATAAAAAAATTGATGTTATACAATCAACTATCGAAACGTTTGGACAGAATATTCACACAACTTTGAAAAATGAATTTTTCATGGATGCTACAATCGGGGAATTTTCCAGAGATAAAATATCCAATCTGATTGATAAACTATCAAGCGAATCAGATATTGACTCTCAAGAAATACACTCGATTGAAAAATTAATTGATTTGATAGGAGAACCGGTAATAAAAAGACATTGCATGGAACTGCTTCGCCAAAAAGTGTCTAAGAGCAAGGGTATAGAGGGAGAATAATATGGATATTAAAAAACCTAAGGATTTGCTAAATAAAGCTAAAACTGTTTCAAAAAATGCTACGTCAAATATTGCGAGCACTGCGGTAAATGCAGTAAATATTACAGGAAAAACCATAAGTAAAGCCGGTAATAAAGTAAAAACAGATATGGAGAGAAAAAAACAAGCTGAACTAGAAGAACGAGAAAGTGAAATTTTATTAGCTTTGGAAAAAATTGATAACCCGGCGATTACGAATTTTATTGAGTTGCTCGGTGTCTCAAAGACAGAACTATCAGCTGTAAATACTAAGAAGATAAAAAAGGTGTTTCCAATACCAAAGGAACAATGTGTTGTATGGGCTGATGCTGAGTTTGACCTAAGACCAAGTGGCGTGGCAATCACTGATTGCGGTGTGTTTATCAAAACAGATGTGGCTGTTTTTGCCAAAAAGAAAGATACGGATGCAAAGTCTCAACTTTTTTATTTCAAATGGGATTCGTTTAACTGCGATTGGTTTATTGGTGATTCAACCCAGGAAAATAAGGTTCTTCTTGTAGATAAAAAATGTTCTGAAACATTTATATCTGCATGTAAAACACTTTCTACGCAAAAAACTCTGCTGGAACGCGACATGCAAGATTACTTTAATTTTATTGATAACACTGATAACATTTTTTTCGAAGTAGCGCCCGTTGCAGTAACCGGTGTGACATCAGCACAAAGTGCGGTTTTCGTAGAACAGAAATCAAGCATTAATACTTTTTCCGGTCATGGAGAAATGGCAGAAGAAGCGATTACCATGCTGGATAAGATTTGTGGTTTAGATGCAAAAGTGGTTGGGAGAAATAATGCAAAAGATGGAGCAGATAGACTTATAGGAAGTGATGTTTTCGTTCAAACCAAATACTATAACTCAGCAAGAGGGTCACTTGAATCTTCATTTAGTTCTAAGACAGGTTTGTTTAGGTACATGAAAGACGGTAAACCAATGCAACTTGAAGTTCCAAGCGATCAATATGATAAAGTACTTGAGCTTATGAAAAAGAAAATATCCGATGGAAAGGTGCAAGGTATTACAGACCCAAACGATGCTAAAAACATTGTGAGAAAAGGTAGACTTACATATAAGCAATCTGTAAATTTAACAAAGGCAGGGACTATAGAATCTCTCACATATGATGCACTAACAGGTGCGGTTATGTGCAGTTGTGTATTCGGCTTGACGTTTATTGCAACTGCATTTCTAAACTTTAGAGAAACAGGTGATATAAAAGAGGCTTTTAGATCCGGTGCCAGAGCAGGTATAAAGGTGTTTGGT
>CAYJIE010000188.1:521-2290 GCA_964370145.1 uncultured Oscillospiraceae bacterium | reverse complement strand
ATAAAAAGGAGATGAAACAGGCCGCTCTTGTGGAAGATGCCAATACATTTGAGCACGTTGTGCTGGAGTGGCACGAGACGCAGACGGTGCATAATTCGGCGAAGGACAGGGCACGGAAACTGTATACATTTCGGGAGTTTCTTTTTCCCACATTGGGACGTAAGCCCATTGCGCAGGTAACACCGCAAGACTTATTGCTTATTGTGAAAGGGCTTGAGAAGGAAGGGCGCGTACTCATTGCCCATCGGGTGATGCAATATTGCGGGATGCTGTTTCGCTATGCCATTGCCACGGGCAGGGTGACGCGCAATATTGCCGCCGATATTCGGGGCGCGGTGCGTCCGCATCAGACGCAACACAGGGCGACCATCACATCGCCTGAAAAAATGGGAAAGCTTTTGCGTGACTTGGACAATTACCACGGGCATTTTCAAGTACGCTGTATATTGCGGCTTTTTCCTTTGCTGTTTGTGCGTTCTGCGGAACTTGCGGAGGCAAAATGGGAGGAATTTCACTTTGAAACACGAGAATGGCATATCCCAGCGGAGCGCATGAAGATGCGACTGCCGCATATTGTGCCGCTGTCGTCACAGGCTTTGGCAATCATTGAAGAGCTTCGGGCATTTACAGGCAACGGGATGTATCTTTTCCCCTCAAGAAGCAGCGTAAAAAAGCCCATTCACTATTCGACGCCATTGCAAGCCCTGCGGTCGTTGGGATACGGCAAGGAGGACATGTGCATTCACGGCTTCCGTTCGATGGCGTCCACTGCGCTTAATGAACAGGGCTTTGACCGTGATTGGATAGAACGCCAACTGGCGCACAGAGAGAAGGACAGTTCCAGAATTGCCTATAATCATGCACAATATTTGCCGCAAAGACATGGCATGATGCAAGCGTGGGGGGATTATCTCGATGGATTGAGGGAGAAGACAGAAGGAAATGAGGCGTAAAGACTCTGAAGTTGAAAGCGGAATATAAGAGAATTTTTTGTATCCCCTCACGGGGTAAACATGTTGCAACTATTGAAAATTATTTTTTAGGGTTTCCCAACAAAACAAGATAGATTTCTTCACGTTGCTGATATTGTAGAAAATTGCATTTTTCTTAGAGGCGCAAGCATGAAAACGGCATTTTTAAAAAGTCAATGATTCATCATGTTTTAGAAATTTATACCCTGTGAGGGGATACGATTTTTTCATGTAAATCTGATTTGCAGCATTGACGGTGACGTTACCTATGTGCTATACGATTTGAAAGAAGCAAAAAAAGATTACGGTATACATACAAGAGCCTAGCGGTAAAAAAATCGAGAGTTTTTACCTTACGATAGATGGCCTGCTGTTTTCATGGCGAAAGTATTCCTAAAGCATGTAAAAAAGCGATATTCCATTTGGAAAGTCACTCTGAATAGCGTAGTGTCTATTTTTCGGTGAAAACTCTCCAATTAAAAAGTACAAATAGCAAAGGCAGGAGGCATCCCATGGAAATAAAATACTATAATGAGTGTGATGGTGTTTCGTTAATTGTTGAGATGTTAGCTGAAAATTTACTTGTTCCATTTTTTGGTGCAGGAATCTCTTTTGGCTCTCAATCAAGGGGAAAAATCGTGCCCAATGCAGAGCAATCTATAAAAATAATGAAAGATATATTGCACGAAAAGTATCCAAGTGATAAAATTGAAGAGAATAATTTTAATGCAGTTGCAGAAATTTTTTTTGCTGCTCTTGACAATGAAGAAAGATGCTCTTTTTTAGCGAATATTTTAT
>CAYJIE010000188.1:0-511 GCA_964370145.1 uncultured Oscillospiraceae bacterium | reverse complement strand
TATTTTATCAATGTGGAAATAACTGGCACAAGGAAGAAAATACTTGAATTAAATTGGCCATATGCATATACTTTGAATGTTGATGATGGAATTGAAAAATCTGCAAACTATGAACCAGTATACCCATACAAAGATTTAAATATATCATATTCAGAAAACACTAATCATAAATTTAGATATTTATATAAAATACATGGAGATGCTTTTAACGAAATAAAATATAAATTAAAAAACAATATAGCTTTTAGCTCATCACAATATATAAAGATGATCTCAAGTCCAGAAAATCAACATCTTAGAACAAAGATATTATCAGATTATATGGAGAAAAATATTATTTTCATAGGTTGTAGCATGAGTAGCGAGCCAGATTTAAAAATAATATACGAAGAAACAGAAGGTAATTCTATAAATAACAAAAGAATATTAATAAAAAACAATAAGCCAACAAAAATTGAAGAATCTAAACTTATCGCACATGGTATTAACGTAATCATTCTAGTAGAAGATT
>CAYJIE010000187.1:0-2351 GCA_964370145.1 uncultured Oscillospiraceae bacterium | reverse complement strand
AAAATTTCTAGTTTTATAAACGAACAACTTGTGATGATTGACAGTCTAAAGTATTGTCACTTTAAATCTGCATCGATGCTAATAAACATTAAGGAAATGATTGAAGCAAAGAATGAAATTTATAAGACAAGAGATGTAGCGTTTGCTGAAAATAAGCTTACAGAAGCGCCGAAGGCAACTGTAGCATCCCCTGTGGGAGATGGAATGCCTGCTGAAAATAAGCCGCCAGAAGCTGAGAACATATTTTCTCGAATTATTAACAGAATCAAGGCGAAATTGAATAGATATCCAAACGCCTTTTGTTTTGACTTGCGAAAAGATGAGTCCTATAAGACTCTTCTAGATATAGGAGGAAAGCTTAAAGGCATTCAGAAGTACCACGAAAAGCAACATGTATTGACTTTTCTAGAGCATTATATAAAGTTTTTTCGTATATTAGAAAAAGCTGATAAAAACTTGATTAGATACAATTCTGCAAAATATATTCACTCCACGGACAAAACATTTTGTGCAGACAATGAAGCACAAAAAAGCCATGCCACTGCTTACGGGTATGTGGCATGGCAAATAGAAGCGATTGTCGACAGTGTTGCAAGAGAGCTCTTCAAATCTTCGACAATATACGAAAACACTCCATCAAACTACTGGGAAGAAAGGATCAAAGGTATCATGCCTGACTTCCGTGGTGCATATGATCCACCTGCCCGCTTAGGTATTCTTTTATATGGGTATAGTACATGCACATTAAAAACATTGTGCGGATTTCGAGATGCAATAATAGAAAAGGTTGCGCAGCGTGTACGCGAGTTGGGACAGGATAGACTTTTATATCATTTAGGCCAACAAATGCATACATACAAAGGGGAAAATTTTGTTTCCAAAAAAGTCTCTGGTATGTTTGATATTTTTGTTTGTGAGGGGCAGGCGAAAAATAGCGTCAAAAATGGACGCCTACATTATCACGATGGCCTTGAATATATTAGTGCTCTGAATAGACGGGGATTTCAGAGTGTGAAGCTTATTGCAGACGCAATTTCTGGTACATTGCTTACCCAGTATTACAAGGTGAAGTTGAATACAGAACTACTTGCTGAACAAGCGCAAGGGTTTTACAATAAATACGAGCGCTTAAATGAGCTCCATGACTCTCAAAATATTCATAGTCATGATAAAAATGAAACAATAATTTATCATCCGAGAATTAATTTTTTCATGATTGGTGTTAATGGCTATTGTGATAAATATCTGTACCACTCCGCAGGACACCTAGCAAATATCAGTAATGTTTTACAAAAAGGCAGGACGCTTACACTTGTGAGCACACAAACAAACAAATATATTGACGCAATGGGCTATAAGGATAAACTTTTATTTAAATCAGACAGAAGTATTCCTTACAGTAGCTGTTCCATGATTAATGAATCAGGATTCAGAGCATATCAATCTTACAAAGGTGAAAAAATCAGATTAACGAACTTTACATTTTCAAACGAAGATTATTTTGATAATATAGGAAAAGACGATTATGATACGGTAGCACCGACTACTATTTATACACCGTCTGAAGATTTGATTAGATTTCACGATGTGGACATTATTATCACAGAGTTTTGTGCGGTTAATGTATCTCAGCTTGCACAAGACAGTGCTACAGATCCTAAAGAAAGCATTTATGTACACGGGCCACGGTTACTTGTTGACAAACGACAAGCTTCACCTCCCTGGAAACAATGTCATTCATGTGAAACAAAAGCAAAAAACTGTTCACACTGTTTTGAAAAAGCTGGTAAGCATCTTTTTAATCATAGCGATTTCTCGTGTGACTTACTGATGGAGAAACCTAATAAGACTGATGAGCAACCTGCCGAACAGCACCAAGAGGGCACGCCTAATTCCCCGACAACACCACCTGCTGTTATATCCGAAACAAACACTGCCAGCCACGAAAATACTTTTGATAGCTCTAGCCATGATTCTGAGTGACTGCGATTGGGCTTGGTTTTTTGTTGAGAAAGAAGAGAGCTATAAGCTTAGTTGTGATGCCTATATGGCAAACTGATGAGACACATTTACTACTCGCAAATAGTCTCTCTTCTTGCAACACAGACAAAATGTGTGCAGGGGGGATGCCTCATATCACCTGACGATTTTGGCAAGTGGAGATTGTCGCGCCGATACTCTCCACATCCCGCCGCACAGTTTCCCTCGGCTTCCATTCACTCACATAGCCCGCTTCATCCTGCATTCTTTGCAGTTCCCGAATGACAGCACCGTGATTTTCACGCACCAAGACCAGCTCTTCTTGCTGGGCAAAGGGTTTGTCCAGCGTGGCCTTGATGGTCTCCATTTCC
>CAYJIE010000186.1:0-2373 GCA_964370145.1 uncultured Oscillospiraceae bacterium | reverse complement strand
TTATTATAATTTGATTTCGGGCAATAAAAAAAGGGTGCTAACTTCAAAAAACGAAGATAGCGCCCCTAAAAAACTATATTAAATTGTTGGTAAAAATTTCAGCGCCGTTTTCAAAATTCTTGTTTAGAAAAAAGGGCGCTAACAACTTTGGTTATATAAAAATCTTTCTTGGTGGTTCGATTCCCCCTAAATATAAAAAAGAGCCGTTTTACAGCTCGAAATTCTATTGATGAAAAACACTGTTTTTTGTGGTTGAAAAGTGCGTAAAAGTGTTGTAGCGACTGAGTTTCTCAGTCGCTACAGCTTTTTTGTGCATTATTGTTGGAGCGGGTAGCGGGAATCGAACCCGCGTAGCTAGCTTGGAAGGCTAGAATTCTACCATTGAACTACACCCGCACATTTTTTGTGCTCTATTAATTTACCACATATTTGAGCATTTGTCAAGAGATTTCATTAAAAAAGTTTGATTTTTTCATAATTTTATTGTATCATATAGAGTAGACCCCATTTTTTACGATTAAAATACAGAGTAAATTTACAGAGTAAATTGGAAGATTGGAGACTGTTTATGGATAATATAGATATTTTGCGGACAAGATGTGTGCTTGCGGCATTGTTTTGGCGTGATTGCCCTACGGAGAGGGGAGAGATGGCACTTGAGGAGCTTGCGAGCCTTGTAGACACCGCTGGTGGAGAAGTCTTGGGTATTATTACGCAGAATAGACCGACTCCCGAGAGTGCGACCTGTCTTGGCGAGGGGAAAATTGAGGAGCTTCGCCAATTTGTCGAGGCAAATGAAGTTGAGTTGATTGTCTTTGAAAATGAGCTTTCGCCGTCACAAATTCGCAATATTGAAAAGCTAACAGGCGCAAATGTCTTTGATCGCTCCATGCTTATTTTGGAAATTTTCAATCTACATGCAATTTCCGGCGAAGGCAAACTGCAAGTTGAAATGGCACAGCTTAAATATACATTACCAAGGTTGACTGGTAAGGGGATTGAACTCTCGCGACTTGGCGGCGGCGGCGGTATGGGTGCAAGGCGTGGGCAAGGCGAGACAAAGCTTGAAATTGAGCGTCGTCGCGCAAGAGAGAGAATCGCTTCTTTGCGCGAAGAACTAGCGCTGCTTAAGCGACGTCGTAGCGAGCAGAGAAAGACGAGGGGAAATTCCAATATTCCGAATGTGGCGATTGTTGGTTATACAAATGCGGGGAAGTCCACTTTGTTAAATAGCTTGACAGGAGCAAATGTGCTTGCTGAAAACAAACTGTTTGCGACACTGGATGCAACAACAAGGAAGTTAACACTAAAAGATGGATTTGAAATGCTGTTCACTGACACCGTGGGTTTTATTCAAAATTTGCCGCATCATCTAATTGAGGCGTTTTCATCAACACTTGAAGAGGCGAGTTATGCGGATATAATCCTGCTTGTGACAGATGCGAGTGATCCTGATTTCACGGAGAAACTAGCAGTGGTTGAAAGACAGCTAAATGACATAGGAGCGATGAAAATCCCAAGGGTGGTCGCACTCAATAAAATTGATTTATGCGAGGGCGTTGTCGTGCCAAGGCTTGCTGACAGTGTGGAAATTTCCGCAAAAACAGGGGCAGGGTTTTCGGAGATGTTGGAGATTTTGCAACAGAAATTGAGTGAACTGCAACGAACAATTGAAATTACAATCCCATATAGCAAGGGGAATTTGGTGGAGATGTTGCACCGTGACGCAGTTGTTCTCGAAAAGGATTATAGAGAAGATGGGATTTTTGCAAAGGTTCAGGGTGTTGAGGCGGTGCTTGGTAAAATAATATCGGAGCTTGAGAAATAGGTGTTGTATGGAATATAAGAGTGTGAAAAAGGCGGCAGTGGCTGAATTTTATGAGAAGAAGTCGAAATTCATCGGACATATTGCGCCTGTATCCACTGAAGAAGAGGCGGTTGCCTTTCTTGAGGGGATAAAGACGAAACACAAGGACGCTACGCACAACTGCCATGTATATATAATAAGGAGTGGTAATGTTGTGCGCTTCTCAGATAACGGCGAGCCACAGGGGACTGCTGGGAAGCCGATGCTGGAAATGTTGCAAAAAGAGGGAATAGTTGATATTTGTGTAGTTGTCACGAGATATTTTGGGGGCATCAAGCTTGGCACAGGCGGGCTTGCTCGGGCTTATACTAAAGGTGCGAAAGATGCACTGCTCGAAGCTGAAGTTGCCACGATGACATTATGTTCAATATTAGAGGTCAGCTATCCATACAATAAGAAAGAGCTAGTCGACATTTTGATGAATGAGCATGGGGCGAATGTAATTAGCATCGATTACACAAATGAAATAACAATGAAATTTTCTCTGCGTGATAGCGATAAAGATG
>CAYJIE010000185.1:1445-2390 GCA_964370145.1 uncultured Oscillospiraceae bacterium | reverse complement strand
AGCTTTACCATGCTCGTGATGCTCATAGTTATCATATTTCTATTCGATAAAGTCGGTACAACCATGTATGAAAAAGCCAAGATAGAGAGCAGGTTGCAAATATCGGCACTGGAAGAGGAGAAGATGAATCAGTCTAAGGAGATGATTTCGGCATGGAAGCATGATATGAATAACTTCGTAGAAGTAATGAAATTTCATGTGGTGCAAAACAATATTCCTGAGCTGAGAAAATATTTAGGCGAGTTGAGTGAGGAATTTAACTTGATAGCCTCTCACGGTTCGACCGGAAATGCTAACCTTGATGCGTGTATAGCGACAAAATATATGATTGCAAATTCCAAGAAAATCCCGATAAAACTGCATATTTCACAGATATCACAGACTTCTATGAAGGATATTGAACTTTGCAACATAGTATCGAATTTATTCAGCAACGCTATCGAAGCATGTGAAAAGATTGATACCGACCACGAAAGATATATTGATTTTTTAATTTATCAACAGAAGAACACGGTATCAATAAAAATGCAAAACAGCGCGACAGGGGAATATTTACTTGAAGACGGTATTCTTAAATCAACTAAAGTTGAGCCGAATCATGGTTGGGGGTTGAAAGGTATGAACCTTTGCCTGAATAAGTACGGAGCATTCTCACGCATCGACCCCGGGGCAAACGATTTTGAGGTGCAGATATTTATCCCGATACTAACGTAAGGAGGGTGACATGAAGATAGCTATTTTTGAAGACGAAACGGCTCATGTTGAATTGTTAAATGGGCATTTGAAAACTTGGCAAAATGAATGCAATGAAATGGTAGACATACGCGAGTATAGTGATGGAGAATATATGCTGAAATCCATACTTTCCGGCGATGTTCCCGATGTTGTTTTTCTGGATATTATGGTTGAAGGGCAAGCGGATGGCATGGTCGCTGCCGAAAAAAT
>CAYJIE010000185.1:0-1399 GCA_964370145.1 uncultured Oscillospiraceae bacterium | reverse complement strand
GGATATAATAATCATATTTACCACAAGCAGTGAACAATATGTCTTTGATGGATATGACGTTTCGCCCATGAAGTATTTGCTCAAACCCATTCGCTATCCAGATATTAAAAAGTATATGAATAGGGCACAGGACAAAATTTCAAGAGCGAAAGATAAGTTCTACCCGTATATCACGAAAAAGATGACAAAGAGCATTCCCTATAAAGATATTAGGTGTTTTGCGAGTGTGGGGCAACATGTTGAGATAAATACGGTAAGTGGCGTATACAGAGAGTGGAAGCGCATGAATGCACTTGAAAAAGACCTGCCGCCCGAGTTTATCCGATGTCATCGAGCATTTATTGTAAATATTCTCCGCGTTGAACAGTTAATGGGGTGTGAGGTGGTTTTGGATGACAAATCGACCATTCACGTCAGCGACACGTATATAAAGAATGTTAGGGAACAGTGGATATTTTTTCACGGATAGGAGCAAACCACATGAAAATTTTGGCAGATAAATTGACAAACAAGCTGATTAACAGCGGGGCGGACGAAGATAGCCGTGAAGTTTACACATATGCACTTGAAGTGCTCTTGTCCATGGTTATTACTTTATCCGTGATAGTCATTGTAGGCGCAGTCACGGGCAGATTCTTGGTTTCGGTCGTGTGGACGGCTTTTTTCCTGCCGATAAGGCACACTGCGGGCGGGGCACATGCTCCAAACAGGCTTGCTTGCACGATATATTCCCTTGCAATAGGAATAGGATGTCAGTTTTTAGCTACACTGTTTTACTATCCCGACTGGACGATTTACGGCAGCGTCGCCGTCGGTCTGGCTATCGTCCTCATATTTGCGCCGGTAATACACAAAAATCATCCTATGTCCGAGGGCAAAGTTGCGCAGATGAAAAAAATCTCTCGCACGATTGTCGTTATCGAAAGCATAATACTCATAACAATCACCCTGCTGTGGGATTCTAATTTGATTTATGCGGCGGCGTTTGGGATGCTCTCTGCAACCGTTTCGACTTTAATCGGAAAAATCCTTAATGCTCGGTGAGTATTCGGAGTTTTCCCCAAACAGCAATCGGTCGATTCTCAAAAATTCTCCGATTGCGGCGCTCAACTCTTTGTTCTTTAAGTCCACATCGCTTCCCGCTCCGAAAGCCTTGCCCTCATAACCGCTTTCGGCTTTAATGATTTCCGCTGAAAGCTCTTTGCGCAATGCCTCCATACGCTCACGTGCTTGACCGAGCATTGATTGGAGGTTTTTTTCGTCGTATTCATGAGAAGACACGTTTTTTCTCCGATATCATAATAGTAAGTTCCCGACCGAAAACGCATTATTATCGCATTTAAATCGGTCGGGAACCCCCCAATATGAAAACACGCAAGGAAATGGCACAGTTTACCAT
>CAYJIE010000184.1:0-2442 GCA_964370145.1 uncultured Oscillospiraceae bacterium | reverse complement strand
ACCGATACGCTCTTTTTTTGCCAACACTTTTTATAAAGTTATCAATTATTTTTCAAGCATAGAAATTGTAAACGGTGCCAGAGATTTTCGATTAATGAAAAGAAAAATGGTAGACTCTATTCTTGAATTAAAAGAATACAACCGTTTTTCCAAAGGGCTTTTTAGCTTTGTCGGCTATAAAACAAAATGGCTTGAATATAAGAATATAGAAAGAGTTGCGGGCACTACAACTTGGTCTTTTTGGGGACTGTTCAAATACTCCCTTGAAGGAATTTTTGCTTTTACCACCGCCCCCTTGCATTTAGCAACATTAATGGGCATACTTGTTAGCTTTCTGTCTTTTTTATTTATTATTTATACCTTAGTAAAGACAGTTTTCTTTGGCGACCCTGTGGCCGGTTACCCGACACTTATTTGTATTGTGACCTTTCTCGGTGGTATTCAGCTTTTTTGTGTCGGCATGTTGAGTGAATATGTTTCAAAAATATATACAGAAGTAAAAGGACGCCCTGTCTATATTGTAAAAGAGAGTAACGTGAAATAATACCCTTTTAAAAAGGTTGGAATATCTTGGCATCAAAAAAACTCTGCAAAAGTTATTTTGCAGAGTTTTTTTGAGCGTTTGCGACGAAAATTTAGTCAAAAATTTAAAACAAGACAAAGCCACATTTTTAGTGAAATTTAACGCAGAAATCGAAACACACAGTATTCGAACACACTTTAATTGCCTTGAATTCTTTCTAAAGCTTCTATTACGGCCTGCTTGTCTAAAATCACAACAATTTTATCATCATAAATAAAACAAGAGTCTTTGGCAGGATACTGACCTCGAGACACAGATTTTTCAAGAGCTTCTACAAGCTCCGGAGAACTATCGTAGGTATGTGAAACAATAGATTTTATTTTTATATAGGGTGTTAATAGTTGAAAAACTATCGTCGGCGGGTAAGAAAAAGATATAGAATTCGTTGCAACAGGTGAACCGGGAACTTCATAATTTTTATCAAAACTTAAGGAATTAAAAGTAGGAGCAACTCCCAATAGTACAAACGTATATTCTTTTTGAGCATCAAAATTGTCTAAACTCTCTATTCTGAAAATAATTCTGTTAATTACAGCGTAGTCGTGTCTGTTTTGTTGAATAAAACTATATTGAATTTTTAAAGTTGTCACTGTAAATGCCAGAACAAAAACAATTCCAAAACAATATGAAATATATTTTATATATTTATTAAGTGAAAAGAACAGAATCAGTAAAAAGAAAAGATAAATATAAGGTAAAGACGTTGCCAATATTCTAAAAGCAAACGGATTAAAAGCAACAATTAGTGTCTGAATTTTACTTAGAATAATAAAAATGAGTATGAAAAAAATGATTAATAAAGCTTTAGATATTTTACGGTAATTTTTCTCTTTGAACACACGAAATACAATAACACAGCAACTGACAATCACCATAACCAGTAATGCAACTTTCAATCCTTTTGAAAAATATGCTTGAGAGTACCATAACTGCATAAAAGCATATTCAAGCATGGCGATAAAATTATCCAAGAAACCGGAATTATCAGATTCCAATTGATATGCCGTAGAACGAATAAGTCCCAGAGTTTTACAAATTACAATTGAGATATAGTAAAGTACAGCCCCCAAAGCCAGAGCCAAGGCGCTTGGTAAAACATGATAAAATATATTTTTTATCTGTATCCATGTCCCATCCCACGCAAAAAGACGTAAAAGAATTATGCCAAACCAACAAACAGCTGCTGTTTGAATGGATGATTGATATGTTGCCAAGGCTACAGTCGTAAGAAAAACACCTGCAAGAAAGTAAATACGACGCTGGGTTGAACTTAATATAATTGCTAAAATTATAAATAGTTGTGCGAAACCAAAAGTATCGGCTTGCCAATGAAAGAAAAAATGTTCTGTTGAAAATGGAATCAAAGAGACCATCAGGCCGCCTACGACATATTGCAATAGCTTAGCGTCCTTATACCATAAATATACCGCCGCCATTCCGGCGCTGATATGCGAAAAAAAGGCCAAAATCGATATAAATACCGGAATAAATTCGAAACCGCGCAGAGCATAAAGAAAAGGTAGAAACCAACGTCCAATCCCCCCGCCGCTGGTATACGCAATATTTGGAAGGTATCCTAAATCATGATCACCCAAAGGCATATGAGCCAACTCAGGAAGATACACTATAAAATTTACAATAAAGCATACGCCGAATGCAGTAATTAATGTATGGAATAAAGATTTATCATTTATTGCCTGTTTCATAAAGCTCCACCTTCGACTCCATAAGTCAAATCACTGGCTAAATTTAATCTGTTTTATTTTAATTATTTATATTTTTTTAGAAAACATAAAATCCTGCTAATAATTTTTTAGAACCTATCTGAATTCACACGTGAAGTCAAGAACACGCCAATC
>CAYJIE010000183.1:0-2464 GCA_964370145.1 uncultured Oscillospiraceae bacterium | reverse complement strand
GTAGAGGAACTGCAATGAAACTAATAACAGAATTATATTTCAATAATATTGACCCAAATGGAAAGGGCTTCGAGCAGAACGATGACTATAATCAAGCGATGCAAGTTATTGGCGACAATGAGGAACAGCTGATGAAAGTGCTGACTGGTGAGGAAAAGAAACTCTTCAGCCAACTCATGAACGCACATATGACGGTGCTCGGTGAGGGGAGCATCACAAACTTTGAACTCGGATTCAAACTTGGAGCGAGGTTCGCGGTTGAGGTGATGGATGAGGACATAAAATGTTGCCTCAAGGATAAAGTGAATTAGAGAGAATCACACAAAATTACACCTCGAAAGGAGTGCTGCGAAATTGCTCCCTTCGAGGTGATTTCGTATCAAAATTTGGGTCGCTATAATAAGAGAGGGGATTTACAGGTAAAACAATGTTTTGAGAAAGGGGCAATTTTGTAAATAACCTAACAATGAATTTGAAGATTTATTGTGCCGGTAAGGGTTATACCCTACCTCTAAATATTAGGGTGCAAAAACAAAATAGGCAAACAATGATTTTGGGCTTAAAATGAAAGATAAATAGCGTGACAAGATGAATATCTAAAAATACAGGGACTTGAACCCCCGTCTGATTGATTTTAGCATCAAAACAAGAAAGTATACCAGAAGCATTTTTTTAGGTCGCCGTGCAGGGGTTTGAACCCCAGTTCGATGACCTTGTAGGGCATTCTAAAGAGAGTGATGATTGTAAAAAATCTGGGAGAGAGGTTGTGGTGCAAAATTAGCATTAAAGAAGATTGTAGTCATCCATCATATGTTATGAATGAACATAGCGATTACAAATGAATTATGCAGTCTAAGGAGTCGTGCCGCACGACGGGGATACCTGTCAATAAAATTAATTTTTCAAGTAAGATTTAAATTGTAAATTTTTCCTTGAAACTATTTACAAGAGAACATGCGTATGCTAAAATATTTTAATAAAAAGCAAAACAAAAATTCTGTAAAATTTTTTGTAAAAATATATTTAAAATGGTTTGTAAAATTGTTCTGAGTGTCCTATAAAGTAAAGGGAAAGTTTTTTGAAATGCAAAATTTTATTTCTGAAATTAATTCGTGGAGGAATTTTTATTGAAACACAGAAAAGAAAAATTTAATCTCAAAAATTATTTTCTATTGCCGAATGAAATCTTCACAATTGGCTTGAGTGCTTCTGAAATTGCGGTGTATGCTTTTCTGCTTTCATGTGAGGATAGAAAAACTTTTAAGTGTCACCCAAGCTACAAAACTATTGGAAGAGCAGTTCAAATGACAACCAACACAGTTCGAAAACATGTGCGGGCACTCGAAGAAAAGTGTTTGATTGAAACTGCTCCGACAAGTGTTATCTCACATGAGGGACGAAAGCAAAATGGAAATCTGATGTACACGATAAAACCTATCATGGAAGCGGTTGAAATTTATCATTCGGTTTCGTTTGAGGAGCTTGAGAGGTTAACAGTTGCTGAAAAGTTGTGTGAAAAACAGAAAGAAGAAAGTGCTTGAAATTGTGAAAATTGAGCAAATGGAATTTGTGATTCTGAAAGCTAAAATAGTGAGGGAGAATAGTCTAAAAAACTGCTAACTTTGACTTGTGACGAAGTACAATGCAATGCTCGACGATGTGGGGCGATTGTATGCGGTTTGTGCGACTTTATTCCACGGAATAAGGTAAAGTGACCTTGCAAGGGGCATTTAGCGAAGAAACGACGCTTGTGAGGGTTGTTTGGGAAAGTACGAAAAATGGCTTTTGGTAGTGAATTTCGGTGCGACTAAAAGAGCAGGAGAAAGCAAGGTGGTCTAAAGCCCTCCTTGCGCTCACATCGTCCGGCAGTGCCGGTCGAGGAAACGAGCATGGTTGAGCGGTTTGTTAAAAATGCAAAGTCCATTCTTTTCCACCGCATTTAGGTGCTGTAAATGGGGTGTTGGTGCTGTAATAGGTGCTGTGAACTCGAGTTTTCCGCAGTAAATGGCTGTTTTGAGGGTGCTGTTTAGGTGGTCAACAAGGTGGTCAAGCCCTGTTTGGGGGTGAGTGATAAGTGTGGTCGGAATGAGAAATTAGCAAAGATTTTGACAAAATCTTGTTAATTATGATGAATGGATTTAACAATAGAATTGTGGTATTGTTGATTTGAAAAAGAGTAAATCGGAGGTGCTTATGGCGAAAAGACGAGCGAGTGGCGAGGGCGGTGTGTCCAAACGCAAGGACGGACGATGGGAGGGTAGGTTCACGATTGGCAAGGACGAGAACGGCAAACCTATTCGGAAAAATGTGCTTGCTAAGACACAGGCAGAGTGTATTGAGAAGATGAGAAAGGCGATGGAAACATACAAAAATGCACCGCAAGAGTTGGAAAGTAACTACACGGTCGGCGAGTGGTTAGATGTGTGGTTTGAGAATTATGCGAAGTTGAAAGTGCGACCGAGTT
>CAYJIE010000182.1:0-2488 GCA_964370145.1 uncultured Oscillospiraceae bacterium | reverse complement strand
TAATTATGCGTTTGGAATATTTCTTCTTTTCTCTCATTGTTGAGAAAATAAGAAAAATATTTAAAAATAGAATAGGAGATATAAATGAACTTTAAAAATATAATATTATCTGCAGCAACATTGCTGCTGATCCCTTTGTGTGGTGAAGCAGATGGGATGATGCGCCGAGCACGACGAGATGCTGCTGTTTTACGATCACATGCACCACCAGAAAGGCCAAAAACATTGGATGAGTTGCTTCGCGAGCATAGAGTGTGGAAGAGTATACCATCCGAAAATCTCAAGCAATCATGTCCTTATATGATGATGCCTATTGCAGCACAATCGACACTTAGTGGTAAAGAGTTTGATGCTGCTGTCGCTGAATTCACCAACTATATGAAAATGTTTCCTCGTAGCACTCCAGACGATAAGTACCAATTCTTGAGACGTTTCATGTGGGAGCAATTGCCGTTTGTTATGAATTTGCAGAAGATTACTCCTGAGATTGTTCGGAGTGTTAATGATGGTACTGTTAAACTAAGTGTAATTATTGATTTAGACAAAATGCGTGCATTTATTCGCGCTATTGGAGATTATTTTACTTCCGAAGATTTTAGAATGGTCTTGTCAAGAGCACGATATGAAGATTTTAGCATGCCTCCAGAAGACGAAAAGGAATTTTATTTTTGCACCAAGCATAAATCTCACTTTGATAGCAGAGATGATATTGCAAAAGTCCGGACATTTCCTGTTGATAAGATATGGCCTACATTTGGTTTAGTTCTTGACGAGCTTTTTGGTGATGCTGCAGGTGCTAGGTTGGGGGGGATACGTGCTCCAGATGACGCTGCGCCTGAGGAGGATTCTGGAGAGCTGGATGATCTTGGTAGTGATGCCGATGAATTCTAAAGAAATGCCATTTTCTGCGTATGTATATTAATGAGACAGCTGCATAATTCGAAACAATACGAATTACACAACTTTTGGCATACAAAAAACGTGCATTAAAATCGCCAAAAGCAAACGCCTTGAGTTGTTTTTCGCTTAAATTTCATTGCGCATTTTGAATTATGCAACGGTCTCATAATATCCATCATTCTCAGCATTCACACAAACTATTTTTCGGTCTCCAAGTGCGACCTGCGTATCCGCCGCCTGCTTTTTCTGCGGCTATTGCAGACCTAATTCTGTTTTTCTAATTCCTCTCCAATACGCAAATACTCATCCAACTCATCATTAATACGCTTCTGCCGACGCTCTTCCTCCGTAGGTTGGGGGAGCAATTCATCAGGTATTTCAAGAAGCGGCCAATTATGGAATGCTAGAATTTCGTTAACAGCGTTGATGAAGCCTATGTTGTCGTTTTGATACATATTATCAAATGCAAGGTTTGTATATGAGAGTGGAGATAAAAAAATACACATGTCCATATCTCTAAATACATAATTGCAAGGTAATATCGCATCAATTATAGTGAAATTTGAATATGGAAAACGCGCTATCCCATATTCAAATGCATAGCAATTATTTTTTAGCAAAATTTCACAATATATGTCATTATAATTAAGCAAACTAATAACACAATACATCTTTCCTATTTCTAACATATTATGATTATCTTCTTTTTTGTTAATGCATTTTACTATCATATTCAATCGTCTTATTTTTTTGTTGTAGATACTTCTTTAAATAATCCAACAGGATTAGCAGCTTTGTAATCAATCCCAAAATATGTATGGCCATGATCATCCATATAGAAATGAATATTTCTACTAATGCCAGTTTTTCCTATTTCCGTGGATTTTGTTTGATATTTCATCCAGCTGTTTAAATTTGGATTTATGTTAGATAACTCAACATTTAATGCTTTGTTGCCAAACGGTCCTCTTAATCCTGGCATCCCAGAAGATTCTGCAATACCTTTAGGCGTTAAATTCCCATGCATATCAATGATACCATCTCTTTCAAATGAAAGTTTCGTCATCAACCTAACTTTTTCACTGACACTACTCGCAGCAACCTTATCCCTAAAAGCCCTCTTAGCTACATTAACAGCCTCATGCCGAGTCAGTCGTGCTCTGTTGCCTCTTTTCCCGAGCGACCTAAGTCCGACAACACCTGCCGCCAGCACAATCTTGTCGATCATGCCGTATGCTGCAATGCCGTACTCCACCGCCTGGTCCTCGGTTTTCCCTTGGGCCGCACAGAATTCTACCACATAGTCGCTGCCTTTTTCAATAACTATTTGTGTGAGGGCGTCGGTGCCCAAAATAGTTGCGCCAATTGTAGCTAAAGCAACCACACCCGCAGGAGCCGCAGCAACAAGTGCACCAATTACAGCCGCACCTCCAGCAGCCGCCATCACTGGACGCAAGAATTTTGTGGCCTGTGGATGACTATCAGCGAAATCGTCCAGATGCCTATTGATCGCTACCATAGCCTCCATGGCTGCGTTGCTCTGTTTTTCAGACTCCATACGCGCCCGAGACCACTCAAAAATCGCCTC
>CAYJIE010000181.1:0-2493 GCA_964370145.1 uncultured Oscillospiraceae bacterium | reverse complement strand
CTCGGGAAGGTGATACATGCCAACGGTGAGCACTTAATTGTCTTTGATTTATCATCGACTGAAATATATCAACGAGTATTCAAAGAGGGAGAGAGACCGAAAACTTCAAGGACTCCTGTTTTCCCCTCAGACTGGCAAAAGCAGTTCGGACTTCCGTTTGAAGAACATCGAAAAAGTATGCAAGTTGATATTTTTGAAGGGTATGCGATTTTTGGAATAAAGGAGACTTGATACAATGAATGACAATAAAAAACACGAAGCATTGCTGACTATTGACTTGATAAGATATCGCTTTCGTGTATCAATGCAAACACTTCGAAATCTCGGTAATCCGTCATATATTCAATTTTTGGTAAATCCCGAGGAGGGTTTTATCGCTATACTTGGCACGAACAAGCCCATGTCCGGAGGCTCTGCAAATAAAGTTGAACTCCGCCACCGAAAAAAGTCTTACACCACCGAATTTTACAGCTCCGCTTTAATCGATAGTCTACTTGACACATTTGGCATATTAGATATTAGGAACAACTACCAATTAAAGGGCGATATTGACAGCATAAACCGAATTGCATATTTTTCGATGGATACATTAACGAGAATAGAACGTAGGAGGAACGATGAATCCTAAAGGCTATATAAAACTTGAGATTAATGAGGAGTATAGAAAACTCATCCCACCTCTTAAAAAAGAGGAATATACACAACTTGAATTAAATCTTGTTGTAGACGGTTGCAGGGAAGCTATTATTGCTTGGAACAATACAATTGTTGACGGACATAACAGATATGAAATATGTAATAGACTGAAAATCCCATATGCAGTTCGAGAGGCGGAATTTGAAAGCCATGAAGCAGTTGTTGCATGGATATGTGCAAATCAACTTGGACGCAGAAATATATCAGAGGAAACCTATAAATATTTAATCGGAAAGCAATATGAAGCTGAAAAGATTGTAGGCTACAATCGTAATAAAAACGGAAATAATCAGTTTCAAAAAAACAACAATCATTTCGCAAGGAATGATATGCGATGTGCGAAGAGAATTTCGCAGGAGCACCGTATTTCACCGGGGACTGTACAAAAATATGCAAAATACAGTAATGCCATTGACCTAATTGCAGAAAAAGCACCAAAATTAGCTCCTCAAATACTGAGTGGAAACTACAAAATTTCTCATAAAAATTTGATGACCTTATCCTCTCAAGGTGATGAGAAGTTGATTGAGTTAAATAATAAAATATCGGGAAATCAATGCGGCTATACTCGTTTTAAGGAGTCAAGGCAAGAAATCTCCAAAATTGACACTAAAAGAGACGTAAATGTACCGGCAATTAAGAATATGCCGACATTTGACCCCGATGCACAAGTCACACAACTCACTCTCACTGTTCCCACATGGACAAGCTCAATGGAGCGTATAAAGTCCACTGATTTATCGGCGGTATCACTTAATGCAAAGAGTGAGTTAAATAAAGTGCTTTTAGACTTATATGAGCAAATAACTGAGATAAGGAGGGCTCTTGATGCGTGATTTCACCCCTTTTGTGCCCAATGTTTATTTTGAGCAAATACCTATAAAAAATTTAGTTTCAAATCAAGAATATCAACGAAATCTTTCAATTAGCCATGTTGAAAAGGCGGCATATCACTTTGACTTATTTCAAATAAATCCTGTTAAGGTGAGTAGGCGAGACGGGGTGAATTATGTCTTTAACGGACAGCATACCATAGAAATTGTGGCTCTTGTGTCAGGCTCAAGAGATACACCCGTGTGGTGTATGATTTACGACGAGCTAAACTATATGCACGAAGCTGATATTTTCGCAAATCAAATGAAATTCGTAAGACCGCTAAAACCGTATGAGGTTTTTATGGCTAATGTTGAAGCAGGCAATGATAAGCAGTTAATCATTAAGGATTTGGTGGAGTCATACTCACTTACCATTGGTCATTCGAGAAACTATGGCGTGATATGTGCGGTTTCCACAATAGAATCAATATTTGATAAATACGGCTATCATGCACTTGACCGAACACTGAGATTATGTGTTGGCGCATGGGAAGGTGATATGGATTCTCTTTCTGCAAATATTTTAAATGGGATTTCCCGTTTAGTTAATGCTTTTGGCGACACTCTAAGAGATGAGATTTTTAAAGAAAAAATAGGGGTAATGTCTGTAAAACAACTAAGTCGAACTGCCAAAGAACGCAGGCCCGGCTCTATGGGATATGCCGAAGCCATGCTTTTAGGCTATAACAAAGGGTGTCGATATACACTTAAATGGTCAAGATTATATGAGAAAAACCACGACACGGATACTCAAGATAAAGGATATGGTGATAATCTTGAGGAATTAAATTTCGAAGACGAGAATGTGGGTTAATAACAAGAGGTCTGTATCACATTTTGATACAGACCTCTATGTTCTATTGAAATGCGCCTCAGCCCAAAAGCCCTACGCTATAATCAATAATTTTTTCTTTTCTTTCAG
>CAYJIE010000180.1:0-2543 GCA_964370145.1 uncultured Oscillospiraceae bacterium | reverse complement strand
ATCTATGTCAAAATTAATGACAAAACCTGCTGATGTACAACGTGCTTGGTACATCATCGATGAAACTGGTAAGTCACTTGGACGTATAAGCGCAGACATCGCTCATGTGCTAAACGGAAAAGGGAAAGTCACATACACACCTCATGTAGATTGCGGTGATTTTGTAATTGTGGTAAACGCTGAAAAGGTTAAACTTACAGGTAAAAAACTTGAGCAAAAGTATTACAGAACTCACTCAGGATATCCTGGCGGTCTAAAAGAAGTACAATATAAAACTCTTATGGTTAAGCGTCCTGAAATGGCGATTGAGCTTGCTGTTAAGGGCATGTTGCCAAAGAACAGCATTGGTCGTGCGAGCCTAAAAAGACTTAAAGTCTTTGCAGGTCCTGAGCACACTCATGCAGCGCAACAGCCAGTAGCATTTGAAGGAGGTAATAACTAATGTCAATTTACAACACTAAGCCTTATTTCTATGGAACAGGCAGAAGAAAAAGCTCTGTTGCATGTGTTAGAATTCTTCCAGGTACAGGTAAAATCACTATCAACAAACGTGATATTGATGATTACTTTGGTCTTGATACACTTAAACTGATTGTGCGTCAACCACTTGAGACAACAGAAACACTTGGCAAATTTGACTTAATTGTTAAATGTGTTGGTGGTGGTGTTTCAGGACAAGCGGGTGCAATTCGTCACGGTCTTTCTCGTGCGCTTTTGCAAGTTAGCCCAGAATACCGTCCGGCTCTTAAAAAAGCAGGATTTTTAACAAGAGATCCACGTATGAAAGAGAGAAAAAAATACGGACTCAAAGCGGCTCGCCGTGCTCCACAATTCTCAAAAAGATAATTATTATCATACAAAAGACTTCCCGTATGGGAAGTCTTTTTACTTTTATTTGCATTTTGTTATTAATATTGTAATAATATTGTTGTATAATTAACATAGCAATTTATTATTATTCATTGCGATAAGGAGGTTAATATGAATAATTTAATCATAAATAATTCAAGTAAAAACAATCGAAAAAAAGGGTTTACACTTACCGAATTAATCATTGTAATGGTGATCATTGCGATTTTAGCGGTTGTGATTACACCTAATTTGCTAGCCTTTATTGAGAAGGCTAAACAAACCAGTGACTTGAAAATTGTATCTAATATTGTAAAGTCAGCCACATATGCAATCGTAGACCCCGATAATGGGATTCCCGAAGATCATTTTATTGAAATCATTTGGGTAACTGGTGAAGAATCAGACTCGAGGATTGAGCGTGGAACAATAATTATCAGGCATAATGATACAGAGAGAGTTTCTGTGTACAATGACGGTAAAGACGGTGATGACGCAACAGCGACGAAATCACCACAACATGATGACGCATTATTAGCTTTTGCACAGGAGTTTGCGGACTATTTTGGCGTTGAATATGAGGAAGACTATTTTGTGAGAGGCTGGATTGGTGTGCCGTATAGTACGGGTCAGTCGAAACTATCTAAAGAGTCAAATTTCGCTGTGCATGTCAGCACTTCAAACGGACAAGTTGCAATGTCTTACTTAAAAGGCGCAAAAGCTGACCCAAACAGATGGGTAGAAATTGGGTTAGATATAATACCTGCACCAGAACAATAAACTTGAGATGAACAAAAATGTTTAGCCTAGAATTACACTGCAAAGTGCAGCTGCGCAAAAGCCTGGAAACCCAAGGAGTGTTGATGTGGCAATTGTAAGGAAGTTAACACCGATGGCGATTCCTGTTGAGGTGGATAATGCATTTAGTACGCTAAATGCGAAGATTGAAATTACACAGCGAATGACTAATACTAGCGCTTTTTGAAGTGGCTTAATTAGAAGGAGCAGTGCGATTGCTGACAGTATTATAAGAGCGGGGGAGAGGGATAGCAGGATTTCTTGTATATTCATAACTCCTCCTTTTCTTTTGAAAATTTCTCTTTAATTTCTTGTATGTACAGGCGTCGTCTTTGCATGGCGCTAAGCAGTTCGTATATTAGAGCCTCTGTCAATAAGTCGTCAGTGGTTTCATTTATAAGTCCTTCAATTCTTGCAATTTCTTCATTCATTTCATATATGCTATTTTTGTATTTTGCACTGCTTGACTCTTCTTTTTTGAAAATTTCAATCATAGTTGTCTCCTTTTTTATTCTCATTAGATAATATGAAGGAGATATTATTTATATTACAATAAAAAAATAAAAAATATTGAAATAAGGGCTTGAAAAATTGAAAAGTTTATAGTATAATATATAAGCACCTTAAAAATGCCGCTGTGATGGAATTGGCAGACGTGTCGGACTCAAAATCCGATGGTAGCGATACCGTGTCGGTTCGACCCCGACCAGCGGCACCAGTCGAGAGCCTCGACGCGTAATTCGCGTTCGGGGCTTTTGTTATGTTTAAATTTAACTGTTCGCGATGAAGATAGCTAAAACATGGACAACTGACAAAAAACTCCTTGTGTACTACAAGGAGTTTTTTTATTTGGGGATAAACCACCGACTGTGTCGGTGGTACAGAAAAAGCTTTAG
>CAYJIE010000179.1:0-2548 GCA_964370145.1 uncultured Oscillospiraceae bacterium | reverse complement strand
TGCCCTATCGGTCACAAACTTAATTAAACTCTCATCTTTGCCAAGTTCTTTTATGATGATTTTAACAACTTCTAAATTTGTTTTTTCGTTGTGGCCGCCAATATTGTACACCTCTCCGACTTTGCCATTGTGAATGATCAAATCGATTGCGGAGCAGTGGTCTTCAACATATAGCCAGTCGCGCACATTCTCGCCCTTGCCGTAAACGGGGAGCGGCTTGTCCGCAAGTGCATTTGCAATCATAAGCGGGATAAGTTTTTCAGGAAAATGATATGGTCCATAGTTATTTGAGCAACGTGAAATGGTAACAGGCAACTTAAAAGTACGATGATAAGCCTGCACCAATAAATCCGCTGAAGCCTTTGACGCAGAATATGGGCTACTTGTGTGGATTGGTGTCTCCTCAGTGAAGAAGAGGTCGGGGCGGTCAAGCGGCAAATCGCCATATACTTCATCAGTGGAAACTTGGTGAAAACGCTCCGTCTCAAACTTGCGGCAAGCATCAAGGAGCACTTGCGTCCCCATGATATTTGTCTCTAAGAATATTGCTGGGTTTTCAATCGAGCGGTCAACATGGCTCTCTGCGGCAAAGTTTACAACAATATTTGGGTGCTCTGCCTCAAATATTTTATAAATACCATCTCGGTCTGTTATATCCGTCTTATAGAACACAAAATTTTCATTGTCCTTTACGTTTTCAAGAGTTTCCATGTTACCCGCATATGTTAGACAGTCTACGCAGACAATGCGATAAGACGGATATTTTTTCATCATGAAGTGAATGAAATTTCCGCCAATAAATCCTGCGCCACCTGTCACAAGAATTGTTTTGTTCATCACTAATTCTCCAATCAATAAATTGATAAATCAATATGTAAAATTGCAGTCGCTATCTTTTAGAAGAGGTGCATTTTTATCCTTGTCCGAAAGGATAGGTGCGGCGATGCCCCAGTCAATTTCAAGCTCAGGGTCATCAAAGCGAACACTTCTATCGCTTTCATAGTTATAATAATTATCTGCCTTATAGAGAAATTCAACATCATTTGACAAAGTCAAAAAAGCATGTCCAAAACCTCTTGGGATAAAAAGCTGTTTTTTATTTTCCGCTGACAGCTCCACTGCCACCCACTTCTTATATGTCGGGGAGTTTTTGCGCAAGTCTACCGCCACATCGAGAACAGCTCCTTTTGTGCAACGGACAAGCTTTGCTTGTGCATGCTCGCCATTTTGAAAGTGAATGCCTCGAAGGACTCCTTTTTCAGCAGAATATGAATGATTATCTTGCACAAATTCACAATCTATTTCAGGTGTTTTAATTTTTGAATAACTCTCCATAAACCAGCCTCGAGCATCTCCAAAAACTTTCGGCTCAACGATATAAACACCATCGATTTCAGTTTTTATAATAGTCATAAGCACCTCTAATACATAATTTTACCTTTAGCTACATTTCTAAGATGCTCACCATAATGGCTTTTTCCATAGCTGGCTGCAGCCTCTTCGAGCTCAATATCGGAAATCCAGTTGTTTCTGTACGCAATCTCTTCTATACAAGCAATTTTAAGGCCCTGTCTCTTCTCGATAACTTTCACATATTCAGAGGCATCAGTGAGGCTATCCACAGTTCCTGTGTCGAGCCAGCCGAATCCGCGCCCAAGGGTGATTACATCAAGCTCGCCCTGTTCAAGATAAATTCTGTTAAGGTCTGTGATTTCGAGCTCTCCTCTTTTTGAGGGTTTAAGATTTTTAGCGTATTCCACAACACGATTATCGTAGAAATACAGTCCAGTAACAGCATAGTTGGATTTTGGAGTTTGGGGCTTCTCCTCAATGGATTTAGCCTTGCCGTTCTCGTCAAACTCGACAATGCCAAAACGCTCTGGATCGTCAACATAGTATCCAAACACTGTTGCACGCCCTTGGTTTTCTGCCGCCATGCGCAATCTTTTAGTCAAGCCGTTTCCGTGAAAAATGTTGTCACCTAGAATCATAGCACAGTCGTCATCTCCGATGAATTCCTCTCCGATGATGAAAGCTTGAGCAAGTCCATCGGGAGAGGGTTGCTCTTTATATGAGAGATTAATACCATATTTTTTGCCATCACCGAGGAGTTTTTCGAAGTTTGGTAAGTCCTGCGGTGTTGATATTATCAAAATATCTCTTATCCCCGCAAGCATTAATGTTGAGAGCGGGTAATATATCATTGGTTTGTCGTAAATTGGAAGAAGTTGCTTGGATGTAACGAGTGTCAGCGGGTACAGTCTTGTGCCGCTTCCGCCGGCTAAAATAATGCCTTTCATATTATCGCCCCTTTTATGTAAAATTCGTCATTCAATCCTTTCTATTATAATGTATATGAGGGTTAAAGTCAATTGTTTTTATGAGTTTTTGTATGCTACGGTGATAGGAATATTAAAGATTAAAGGATAAAAACTAACAAAATAAAATTTCAAGCGCGACCGCGCCAACCATCAAAAACTTCTTCACAAGACACCCTCCGTGCGCATAATCGTCTCCTCCATGCCAAATTCACAATACCTCTCGCCAT
>CAYJIE010000178.1:0-2550 GCA_964370145.1 uncultured Oscillospiraceae bacterium | reverse complement strand
GGCTGTTCTTAAATATAGCTTCTGTAATGCCTTCAAAATCTATAGCTTTTCTGATGGCAAGACGAACGTCTAAATCTTGGAACATTTCGACGGTGGTGTTAAATCCGAGGTAACGATACCAACCGGCAGAGTTGGGAACAAGACTTAAAAAGTCTTCATCGGCCACTGCTTGCAGATCTGTTGACAGAAGTTGCGGAACAATGTCAACCTCGCCGTTGCGCAGAGCTATTGCCGCAACTGCCTTGTCGGGAATAATTTTGAAAATAAGCTTATCAAGTCCGGGCTCGATAAAGAAGTCAGGGTTTTTAACAAGCTCAATGTGATCATCAACTTTGTACTCCGAGAACTTATAAGGGCCGGAGCCGACAGGCATTTCGTTGAGGTCAAAACCTTCTTCGATAGCTTTCATCGGGAAAATTTGAACTCCGCTTAGATAGCTCATGAACATTGCATCGGGCTCTGCTGTTGTGAAACGAATTGTGAAGTCGTCCACCACTTCATATGACTCAAGGTTTCCAAAGTCAGCACGTCTTCTGACTTGGTTAGCTTCGTCCATAACATAGTCAAAAACAGCTTTTACATCATGGGCTGTGACTTGTACTTTTTCGTCGCCAAACAAATCATTTCCGGTTTGCCAGTAGGCATTATCACGCAATTTAAACTCATATGAAGTCTCGTCGGGGTAAGACCATTCAGCGGCAAGGCCGGGAATGAAACTTCCGGTGTCATTCTCGATAAGTGACTCATAGATGTTGGATATAACATATCTATCGCCATCTGACGAAAATTCATAAGGAACAAATGTGTCGATAGTGTAGGGTGTTGCAAAGGTCAGAACCTTTTCCGAAGTTTCGGGTTGAGTGTCATCACCGGTAGATGGGGTATCAGGAGTGTCGGGAGTATCTGTATCATCTCCGCCATCTTGTGCGCAAGCCGAAAGAAATACCAAGGAGCAGAGCAACAATGCGAGCAATCTCTTCATTTTAATGTTCATTACGTTTTCCTCCAAAATTTAATTTTTATACACTTCTCCGTCTATTATTGTCATAATGCAGTTTGTCATATTGCTAAATGGGAATCCGTCGAAAATTGCGATATCAGCATCTTTGCCGACTTCTAAAGAGCCAATTCTGTCTTCAAGTTTCATCACTCTTGCGGGATTAATTGTAACTGCTTCAAAAGCTGTCTTTATGCTAAGTCCTTTTTTAATCATTATTCCCACATGTGTCGGCAGCCAGGCTGTATCGGTGGAGTGGTCGGCAGTCAAACAAATATTGACACCGGCTTTTTCAAGTTGAGCAGGGGTATCCTGTCTCAAATCCCACACTTCCATTTTAAGGTGTGAAAGTAGCAAAGGCCCTATAACACAAGTGACTTTTTTGTCGGAGAGCAGCTTTGAAATCTTGTAGCCTTCGGTTGCATGTTCTAATGTGTAGTCAAGTCCAAACTCCTCAGACAGCCTTATAGCTGTTTCAATATCGTCCGCTCTATGACAGTGTATTCTGACACGTTGTTGGCCGTTTATGACCTTACGTAGCGGCTCAAGCTTAAAGTCAAATTTAGGCTTTTCTGGCTTTTCACCGCTTTCATAAGCTTTCATTGCATCGTCATACTCTTTTGCGGCATACATTGTCTCTCTAAACAATGCGGCCACACCCATGCGGGTTATCGGAGCTTTGTCCTTAAGCCCAAAAATACGTTTTGGATTTTCGCCAAGTGCACACTTCATTTGTTGGCTTCCCGGAATGATCATTTCAGAAGCGGTACTTCCTCTTAGCTTAAAGCTAAATCCTGTTCCGGCAATCACATTTGTAGAGCCCGGCCCTGTGTAGCAAGTGGTAAATCCTGCCGCTCTGACAAAATCGATCGCTTCATCGCAAAAGTAAAGCGCATCTTCAGCCCTGACTTGGGGTGTAATAGGGCTTGACCATTCGTTTAGGTCCATAGTTGGCCCGGGCATAGAACTTTTTGCCGGAATTGTTGAAATGTGTGTGTGACAGTCAATCAGTCCCGGAGTAACCCAACACCCGGATGCGTCAATAATTTCGGCATCGGAAGGCACTTTGACTTCATTTTTGTCACCTACTGCGATAATCTTGCCCCCATCAATTAGGAGAACACCATTTTCAATCTCTGCACCTGTAACTGTAACAATTTTGCCGTTTAAAATTGCTTTCACAAGTTTCCCCCTTTCTTATCGGCTCAAGCCGATGAAAAGTTTGCGAATAAATATTCACAATCACTAAGACAATTTTAGCTTATTGATTTACTGTTGTCAAGAAGTATTTCTGTTATAAAGCTCGGCAAACTGTAATTTGGGAATATTTATGCACCACAATGTTTTTAGCAGGTTCCTGCAATGGCACAAGAACACTCGCCTGAAGATCTTTCAGGCCTTTCGAAACGACTGATAGGTCTTATTGTATAATAATACGTTGCTAAATGATCCTCTGTCTTGAAGCAGCAACGGCCCGAATAAACATACAAAAAGGCGCGAGTAAAAATGACGAGAAGAAATTACATTGCAGAACAAAGCGTGGTCAAACTGCG
>CAYJIE010000177.1:1218-2580 GCA_964370145.1 uncultured Oscillospiraceae bacterium | reverse complement strand
CATGTCAACAAATTCTTGGTCTGAATATTGATTTACCCTAGCAGGCTGAACACAAAGCTTATATCCCTTTTCGACTATCCCCTTACAATATTCAAAAGCTTCTTGCAAAGAGCGCTTCCACACAATGACTCTTATTATCTCTGGGCCTTCATCTGTCCTAGGTGGCAACTTTGCTAAAGGGTAGGGGTTAGACACTTCTGTCATTACAGCATATTCACGCCCTTTTTGTTTCTTACCTATAAGTTCTGAAATTTGTGAAAAGTTTGTAAAGATGGCCCTATCTTCGTTATATTCTTCGTCACGAATAAATCCAAGCTCAATAATTTCTACATTACTTTGCTCTAGCTTATCCTTAATATCGAATATGGCCTCTTTTCCAAAGTGCCAATCATTAATATATCCACCATCACGCAAAGTACAATCAAGTAATTTTATATTTATCATAATGCTATATCTCCTAAATATACGCTCTATAATGCCATTAACAGATTAAATAAATCTCTATCAATTTTAGGAATTTGATCAAAAGCTAAATCAATTCCAAATGCAGGACCTAAATAAGTTTTTTCAGGAAGCACAACCTCTATACATTGAGGCAACATAGTATTTACATTTATAGATTGAAGATCAGCAGTAGAGGTAACTAAGAAATGCTGAATTTTATATCCTTGCACAACATCCTTAAAACTAGGAGTAGTATACCCACTATCTCCTGTTGTTATTTGATAATTTGATTCAAAATTTTTCTCTTGAAAATGACGTATCATTCCAAGAGAATTATTATTGAGTAATACAATTGTTATAGGAAGATTATTGGCTGCTATATGCTGTAGCTCTTGAATATTCATTTGAAAACCGCCATCACCAACTATGCATACCTGAGGTCGCCCTGTGGCGTAAAATGCACCAATCGCTGCCGGTAGCGCATACCCCATAGAGCCTAGGCCCGCAGACATTATAACTCTCTGAAAACGTTTTAGCTCCAAGGCCTGAACCGCCCAAACTTGACTTTGTCCGACATCCAAAGCATACGAGAATCTTTCATCAAAAAGCCCTGAAAGACTTCGGATAAATCCATGCGCAACTTCAGTATCATTTACAAATTCAAGCTCTAACTTTATTTTTCGGCATACACTTAACCATGTAGAGTCTCGTTGTGTAGTATCTGCTTCAACCTTGCACATTGATGCAAAAAAACCTTTTAAATCACCTAAAATATTATACTCTTGACATTCTACGTTAAAGTCAAGCTCTGCACAATCAACATCTACACGAATAAGCTTTACATTTTCTCCCCAAAAATCTCTCTTTAACCCTATTTGCTTCAAGTCTAAACGATTTCCTAGACATAAAACCAAATCG
>CAYJIE010000177.1:0-1208 GCA_964370145.1 uncultured Oscillospiraceae bacterium | reverse complement strand
GTTACTATTGGGATTTCCCATCTATGAGCAAACTCAACTAATTCATTTTTTGTAAAACTTATATTTACACCATTTCCAGCTAAAATAACAGGTCTCGTAGCTTCCCGCAAAAGCGCTATAACATCTTGATAACGACATTGCTCTTTCGTTTCTTGGCTATCCTCAAAACCTGGAAGAGCTTCAACATCTAAAAGTGCGCGCTGAATATCCGCTGGAATATCTATAAGAACAGGACCTTTGCGACCAGACGTTGCTAAAAAGAAAGATTTCTCCAATTCATACTTAATTTTTGTTGGATCTGTGATCTGAACACTATATTTCGTTATAGAGGAACAAATATCCACTATATTTGTTTCTTGAAATCCTCTTTGCCTAATAGGTCTATCACCACGTAAAGCGTAAGTGTCCACTTGACCTGTTATGAAAATTACTGGAAGAGAATCAAACCACGCATTGGCAACTCCAGTAACTAAATTTGTGGCTCCTGGGCCGCTTGTCGCAAATGCAACGCCTACAGCATCGCAACTGTGAGCATAAGCACAAGCTGCAAATGAGCTTGCTTGCTCATGAAAATTAAGTACAAGATCAAGGTTTAGATAAGGCTTTTTGGCAGAGTCAATAAGATGACAAACAACTCCACCAGGATAACCAAATAAATGAGACACGCCTTTTTCTTTTAAAAAAGCTACAATATAGTCTGTAATCTTAACCATTGCAATACTCTCTCTTTGAATGTAGTATCGTTATTCCCAAATTTTCCAAGCAGCACTTCCATTTGCCCACATATTATTCAAATCAATTTTGTCCTTCAACATATCCATAGGGCGCCAGAATCCTTTATGATGATAAGCGTTTAGCTGCCCGTCAGTAGATAAGTCTCTCAATGGATTTTCTTCCCACATAATAGTTTCTGAATCTTCAGGGATGTAATTAAAAACTTCTGGCTGGCACACAAAAAAACCACCGTTTATCCAAGAACCGTCTCCTTGCGGTTTTTCTTGAAATGTAGTGACGGTTCCTTCATTATCAATCCCTAAAGCTCCAAATTTTCCTGATGGCTGCACGGCTGTTAGAGTGGCTATTTTACCCGATTTTTTATGGCACTCAATCAATTTATGGATATCGATATTAGCAACACCGTCACCATACGTTAACATAAATGGTTCATTACCCAAATAATGCCTAACTTTGGCTATGCGCCCTGCAGT
>CAYJIE010000176.1:2081-2589 GCA_964370145.1 uncultured Oscillospiraceae bacterium | reverse complement strand
CACTTTAGCGGAGGATTATGAGTCTAAGGTGAATGTGTATAAAAACGCAAGTGATACAGATTTGTTCATATTAAATGTTGATGACAAAGTAGTAAAAGAATATACAGAAAAATTCCCAATAAACTGTGCAATGAGCAAGTTTAGCTTTTTCGATAAATCTACACTTTGTTATCTAGATGGTGATGATATCGTATATAGCGGTGATAAAATAATTGATATAAATAAGCTAATTTTAGTAGGAAGACACAGCATCCAAAACGTTATGGTGGCAGTAAGCATCGTTAAGCATTTATATGTGAGTGATGTTTTTATCTGAGAAGTGTGTTATGGATTCGGTGGGGTAGAGCATAGGATAGAGTTTGTGCGAGAAATTGCTGGTGTAAATTATTACAATGATTCAAAAGCTACAAATGTTGATGCAACAGAAACTGCGTTAAAATCTTTTGAGCGTAACATAATTTTGCTCATCGGTGGTTTTGAAAAAAATCTTGATGTGACACCACTTAGG
>CAYJIE010000176.1:1661-2067 GCA_964370145.1 uncultured Oscillospiraceae bacterium | reverse complement strand
TAAATGTGTTCATAGCGACTATGAAAGCATACGAGCTTTCAAAAAGCGGTGACACAGTACTATTATCACCAACAACAAGCAGTTTTGATGAATTCTCCTGCTTTGAAGAGCGTGGAGAAAAATTTAAAGAGATAGTAAACGGTCTATAAAAAAGGAGAAATAAAATGGATATATTGCAAGTGCTTCAAAATTTATGCATGTCCATAGGTGTTGCTGGTGACGAGAAAAATGCGTCAAAAGTTGCACTGGATTATTTAGAAAACTATACCACAGAAGCTTATATTGATGATTTCAATAATGTGATAGGTTGGGTGAAAAAACCTCAAAAAGGCGAAAAAACCCTGTTACTCGACGCACATATTGATGAAATCGGAATGATTGTTACTGCTATTACAGATAAAGGATT
>CAYJIE010000176.1:0-1651 GCA_964370145.1 uncultured Oscillospiraceae bacterium | reverse complement strand
AAAAGAACAGAGTGTTCATGGGAAAAAGAGAGTTAAAGGAGTAGTGTGCACATTGCCACCACACCTAAAAAGTTTGGAGGACACTTCAAAATACCCAAATATCACTGATATAAATATTGATGTAGGAATGAGCAAAGAAGAGGCTGAAAAATATATTTCACCAGGTGATTTAATTACAGTAAAAAGCAAGTTTACACAGCTTTTAAATGGGCGTGTTGCGTGTAAAGCTCAAGACGATAGGGCGTGTGTAGCCATCATATTGAATGCACTGGACAAGCTTGATGTTGACAAGCTTTCTTGCGGACTTTGTGTGTTGTTTTCCGCACAGGAAGAAGCGGGTGGACATGGGGCGAATGTTGCTAGTTATAGCATTAACCCAGACGCACTAATTGCACTTGATGTATCATTTGCACACACTCCAGCTGAGGATAATAGCAAGTGTGGGGAAATGGGGAAAGGTGTAATGATTGGAGTTTCCCCAGTGTTAAACAGAGGCATTAGCACGAAACTTACTGAGCTTGCAAAAGCGCATGATATACCATATCAAATGGAGATAATGAGTGCACGCACAGGCACAAACGCAGATACTATATTTACGCAAAGAGGCGGGGTGTGTGCGGGGCTATTGTCATTGCCGATAAAATATATGCATACTCCTGTAGAAATGCTAGATGTGAAAGATATCGAGGCGACGACGAATTTACTCGTTAAATTTATAGAACAATACGAATAGTGAGGTAAACTAAATGTTAGAAAATATAAAAGAATTATCCGCTATTTGCGGTGTTTCGGGAGACGAATCCTTAGTAAGAAAAGCGATTATCGAAAAAATTGGCTCAAAATGCAGTTGGGAAGTAGATAATCTCGGTAATATAATTTGTTTTAAAAAAGGAAAGAAAATTCCATCAATAAAACTGATGTTTTGCGCACATTTGGACGAGGTTGGATTGATTGTTACAAGCATCACAGATGAAGGTTACATAAAATTTAACACAGTAGGCGGTATTGATTCACGAGTGTTGCCATTTAGGACAGTGAAGTTTACAAACAGCTGTATCACAGGGGTTATTGCCACACAGATAATGCATCAACAAGCACTCGATGAAAGTAAATAACTGATACCAATAGATAAAATGTTTATTGATATCGGAGCTACTTCAAAGGAAGAAGTATTAGAAAAAATTAATTTAGGAGATACAGTTTGTTTTGCGGATGATTACTGCGAGCTTGGAGAAGACTTCATAAAAGCAAAAGCACTAGACGACAGAGCTGGTTGTGCACTCCTGCTTGAGCTTATCAAAAGCACTGTGGAATACGACATGTTCATCGTATTCACTACTCAGGAGGAAGTAGGTTTAAATGGAGCAAAAGATGCTGCCTACACAGTCAATCCAGATTATGCAATAGTAGAGGAAACCACGACTGCTGCAGATATTGCGGGGGTTAGCGGTGAAAAAACCGTGTGTAAATTAGGCGATGGTGCAGTAGTAGGTTTTATGGATATGCGAACAATTTATGATAAAGAGCTATATGCACTTGCGCATAATACAGCGAAAGAAAACGGAATTAAAGTACAAACAAAGACTATGGTTGCAGGCGGAAATGAAGCTGGTGCGGTGCAAACTGCAAGAGGTGGAGTGCGTACAATCGC
>CAYJIE010000175.1:0-2667 GCA_964370145.1 uncultured Oscillospiraceae bacterium | reverse complement strand
CGATGTATACGGACGTTTGGCAACAGCAGATGTTAAAGGCGTAATCGCGAAGTACCGCCCATAATATGCGTGAATTATCACTCAATATTTTGGACATTGTCGGCAACTCCACTAAGGCTAAAGCCACAATCGTTGCGATTACTTTGACGGAGAACACAAAGGAAAAAACACTTGAAATAGTCATTGAAGATAATGGACATGGCATGGACGAGGATATGCTAAAATCCGTGACTGACCCATTCACCACATCTCGCACAACAAGGCGCGTGGGGCTTGGAATTCCATTCTTCAAAATGGCAGCGGAGAGTACTGAAGGTGAATTTTCTATAAACTCAACTCTTGGCGAGGGCACCTTGGTAAGAGCGTTGTTCCACACCGACCATATGGATTTTGTTCCACTCGGTGACATTGGAGCAACACTTGCACTGCTGATAAGCGGCTCACCTGACACCGACTTTGTATATACATATGACAGAGATGGTGACATAAAAGAGCTGTCAACACTTTCAATGAGAGAAGAGCTTGGCGGAATTCCCTTAGATACCCCCGAAGTCATTCTATGGCTAAATGAATACACAAAACAATTTAACTTAAATTATATGGAGGAATAGTTATGAAAACACTTGCAGAACTCGCTGCAATCAGAGAAAATCTCAAGAATACAGTAGCTCAAAGAGATGATAACTCCAATTCAACACGTATCGTTGTCGGTATGGCAACATGCGGAATCGCCGCAGGTGCACGTCCAGTGCTCCAAGCTCTAGCGGAAGAAGTTGCTAAAAGAGGGCTCCCAAATGTAGTAGTCACACAAACAGGATGTATCGGAATTTGCCGTCTTGAGCCTGTTATCGAGGTTTACAAACCTGGTAAAGAAAAAGTGACCTATGTTCAAATGGACGCTGAAAAAGCTGTGCGTGTAGTTAATGACCACATTGTAAACAACAATGTAATCATTGAATACACTGTTGGCGCAAACACATAAAGGAGAGGAGATAAATAATGTTTAGAAGTCACGTTTTGGTTTGTGGCGGTACAGGATGTACATCATCTGGCTCACCTGCTATTATCAAGGAGCTTGAGAAAGAAATCGCTGCAAATCACCTAGAAAAAGAAATCAAAGTTGTCATGACTGGCTGTTTTGGTCTTTGTGCCCTTGGCCCTATCATGATTGTATATCCTGAGGGATGTTTTTACAGTGAAGTTCAAGTAACTGATATCAAAGAAATCGTTAAAGAGCACTTCTTAAAAGGAAGAATTGTTACACGTCTTCTATACCAAGAGACATTGGCAAAAGACGGAACAACAATTAAAAATCTTAACAATACAAAGTTTTATGAGAAGCAAGTTCGTATTGCTCTACGCAACTGTGGTGTCATTAACCCTGAGGTTATTGACGAGTACATTGCAAGAGATGGATACCTCGCACTTGAGAAATGTCTTACATCAATGACCCCTGAGGAGGTTATCAAGACAATTTCCGACTCAGGTCTCCGCGGCAGAGGCGGCGGCGGATTCCCAACAGGGCGCAAATGGGAATTTGCTTCAAAAAGCGTTTCTGATAAAAAATATGTGCTATGTAATGCGGATGAGGGTGACCCAGGTGCATTCATGGACCGTTCAGTTCTTGAGGGCGACCCTCATGCATTGATTGAGGCAATGGCGATTGCAGGATATGCGATTGGTTCCGACCAAGGTTATGCATATGTTCGTGCGGAGTATCCAATTGCAGTCGAAAGACTTCAAATTGCGATTGACCAAGCGCGTGAATATGGACTACTTGGTAAAGGCATCATGGGCACTGACTTTAACTTTGACCTTGAAATTAGACTTGGTTCAGGCGCTTTCGTATGTGGTGAGGAAACAGCTCTTATCACTTCAATCGAGGGCAACAGAGGCGAGCCACGCTCACGTCCTCCATTCCCTGCTGTTAAAGGACTTTTCGGTCAACCAACAATCCTAAACAATGTTGAGACATTTGCAAACATTGCGCAAATCATCAATAATGGTCCAGAGTGGTTTAGTGCAATGGGTACTGAAACATCAAAAGGAACTAAAGTTTTCGCACTTGGCGGAAAAATTACAAATACCGGTCTTGTTGAAGTTCCAATGGGAATCACAATGCGTGAAATCATCGAAGAAGTCGGTGGCGGCGTGCCAAATGGCAAACGCTTCAAAGCGGCTCAAACAGGTGGTCCTTCAGGCGGTTGTATTCCTTATGAGCATTTTGACACACCAATTGATTACGAAAACCTTACAGCAATCGGCTCGATGATGGGCTCGGGCGGTCTTATCGTTATGGACGAAGACACCTGTATGGTTGACCTTGCAAGATTCTTCCTCGACTTCACTGTTGATGAGTCATGCGGAAAATGTGCTCCTAGCCGTAATGGTAAAAAGAGAATTTATGAAATTCTAAATAAAATCACTTCAGGTCAAGAAACTATGGACGACCTTGACACACTTGAGCAACTTTGCTACCATGTAAAAGATAATTCACTTTGCGGACTTGGACAAACTGCTCCAAACCCAGTGCTTTCAACATTGCGCTACTTTAGGAACGAGTATCTTGAGCATGTTCAAGACAAAAAATGCTCTGCATTTGTTTGTAAGGAACTTCTTTAATACGGAATTGATGCTGCGAAATGTGTCGTTTGTAGCCTATGTGCT
>CAYJIE010000174.1:0-2699 GCA_964370145.1 uncultured Oscillospiraceae bacterium | reverse complement strand
TGGTAATTAAACCATCAGGCTCAGTTCCGTCAGAAATTTCGTTTTCAATCGCCCAGTTTTGAGCTAAAGTATACCACATTTCGTCTTCGGCAACTTCTGTTTCCGCTCCATCCATACGAGCTAAAACTGTCCACATCATGGCACGAGTTGTTGAACCGTTGGGGTCGAATTCTGTGTCAGAAACACCATTCATTAGACCGTTTTCATAAGCATAAATTACAGCTTCAAAGAACCAGTTTCCTTCTGTTACATCTTCGAAATTCATGATTTCATATGTAACCATGTAAAGTGAAAAATAGTTGGTTTTGAAGGTCAAAATTCCGTCCACAAAACTACTTTCAATCAGCGTTTTGTTGCCGTTTTCGTCAACATAGTAGACCTTTAGATTTGCTGCCGTTTCGCCTTCTTCAAGCTCATATGGAAGTGAAACCGTAACTTCACCAGTTTCAAAATCTGTAAATTCTACTCCGTCAACTAAAACTTGCAAATCTAAAACTAAATTGTTGCCGATTGCAATTTTTTGTTCTTCGTTTAGGTCGTCTGGGTCTGCTTCTTTTGCAATAAATTCAATATCCTTGCCGTCAGCTTCATCTAAAATTGCCTCGAGTGCGTCAGTGCCAAACTCAACTTCAAGGTCATTTTCGCCCTCGACTTTTAGCGTTTCTTCATCGTCGACTAGGTCTTGCAAATCATTGTCGTCAAGGCTATCACCATGGTCGATTGTGTCGTCAGGTTTTGATGAACCGCCGCCACTTGGGGAAGGGAATTTGATTTGATATGAGCCGACGGCAGGGTCGAAATTGCTCATTTTATAAGCACTACGCTGAGCTATGAGATTATCGCCGCTCCAAGCATCTGGCGCAATGGAAGAAGTGCTATCGGTAAAACCCTCTGCTATTGTGACGATACTGCCAGCTGAGGCGAATGGCATGTGCAACTGTGCATTTTCTGCAACCTCCAATTTACCATTCGTAGTAGTGAATACAGAATTCGCCATACCTATATCCCCAATTACGAGAGCTGTCCCATCACCAATATATACCGAATTTTTGTCAGATATAAAAGAACTTGGCGTTCCGCCACCTTCAGCGCTGTAATCGAGGATAGCGCCTATCATTAGTGCACCAGCGTTTAGTGTAAGCGAGCCTGTTGATGAGATAGTAAGTGTATTTTTAAAGTGGGCTTCTCCACCGTTTATACTCAGGCTATAGTCGAGCACATTGGTCGGATTGACGAAATAAGCTTTACCACCATTTATGATGATGTTAGAGTCGTTTATGTTGCTGTCATCAACAATAATAAAGGTTCCGAGTTTATTTTCTGCGTTCTCCGTGTAAACTGTAAGCGATTCCAAACTCACAGCATTAATAACTCTACTTATTTGAATAAACGAATCATCTAAAAGGATAAGATTTACATTTCCTGCCAGCTCAACTTCATTGCCAAGCGAGAACCTACCTGACACAGCATACCAAGTTTCCGTGTCGTCTATACCTAATACAGGGTGATGTGCCTCGCTAGTAATCAGGCTTGCTTTTTTTGTTTTGTTTTCTGCTGTAAATGGATCATAGTATGTGAATTCAGTGCCTTCATCTACCTCGATATTTACATAGGCATTTTGGTGGTAGTAGTTGTCATTCAAATCCGTTATGTATTTCGCTTCATCAGGAGAATATACTCCTTCAGGCAAATATGTATAAGCTTCTGAGCATTGCACGCTTATAGCAACGGCTGTGGTAGTAATGTTGGGCTTTTGTCCCTCTGCAAATGCAGCACTGGAGTCGCTACCAAGAGCGGTTATTTTACCACCGTTCACAGTTATGCCAGTTGTGCCTGCTTCTCCCGAGCTAAGTTTATGATAAAAGGCGTGTTGACCCCTTGCGATGATTTCACCGGAGTTTATCGTAAGCGACTCGCTATATTCAATCGCATTGGCAGCGAAGGCTTCGTTGTCATTACTAATCACTAATCTTCCGTCGCCTTCAAAAGTCAATTCGGTTCCACTGATTGCCGAAGCTAAGCCGCTTGTTATGCGGAGAGAATTATAGTCGCCAATATGTTCAATAATTAAGGGGTCTGTGGTGTTTATAATACTATCGCTTACGGAAGTTAAGATGACTCTGTTCAATGTGAGTCTAGCCTCTTCGCTCTCACTTGCTGGCGTGTATTGTACTTTCCCATCACCAAGTACATTGTCCATATTATCACTTGTCACCTGTATTCCTGATACCCAGATGTCATATAACACTGCATCCGCCTGTGCCGTCAATGGCATAAAGTTCAGCACCATACACAAAGAGATCAGAACAGAAAACGCTCTTTTTATTTTCTTCATTTTTATTTTCCTCCCCAAATTTTATGATTATAAATATTCTTTTAAATTATACCACATGAAAAAAATTTCGTCAATTAGTAGAGGGGCGAATTAGCTGTTTTTAGTAGATGAGGTATAGGTCTGTTTATATTCTCACTTGAGTGGTTGAGAGAGCAATTCTTAATTTATCCTGCTCGTTAGAGTTCGTGTCCTAAAGCACCATTTTTCGCCCAGATTACATCTATATTTTTCAATCTATTTTCACTTGAAAGACTTTGAACATTTAGCACTATAAATCGCTGTCTTTCACTCAAAATTGGGCAAAAAAAGAATGTCACCGACTGAAAAAGTCGATGACATTCTTTTTGCGAATTAATCTTGGTGC
>CAYJIE010000173.1:0-2747 GCA_964370145.1 uncultured Oscillospiraceae bacterium | reverse complement strand
ACTCGACACATATACCCATGTCACGACAGAGGCACAAGTTAATGCGGCGAATGTAATGGGGAGCGTGCTTGGGCGGTAATGGGGCATAGAAAAATGTGTAACAGCGACCATCATATAACACCCAAAATGAGAAGTCGCTAACCTCTCATTTTACACCTATCCCACTCAAAATATGGGTCGCAGTAGAGTAATAAAGAAATTCTACATGTATAACTCCATTTAATGCGATATAGCTCTGCAACAAAATTTCACCACTTAAAACATAAAAATTTACAATTACATCGAAAAAACATGTTGACAAATGCTGATAAATGGCATAAAATAATAGCAACAGGACTCCCCGCACCTCTCACGCAAGTGATGTGTCCCATGGGGAGACATTTTTTTGTCAAAGGAGTTGAGAGTTTGAAAAAACCTACAACATACGAAGAACAAATCAAATTAATTAAAGAAAAAGGCTTTGTTATCTCCAACGATGATGAAAAAGCGAGCATTGAATTTTTGCAAAAAGTTAACTATTATCGCCTGTCAGCATATTATTTGCCGTTTAGAAAAGCTGACGGAGAGTTCTTTTCGGGGATAAAATTTTCGAGAATAAAGCGGATTTACGAATTTGACAGCCGTGTGAGGGCGTTGGTTTTCGGAATTATTGAAGATATCGAAATCTATTTGAGAACGCAACTTGCATATAATCTGTCTCATAAATATGGCGCACTTGGGTATTTGAATGTGACTACATATTCGGACAAGCATCGCCATGATAAGTTTCTTGAAAAAGTGAGTGGGTGCATTGACGACAACAAAAACACCTTGGTTGTAAGGCATCACAGAGAAAAATATGACTCGAAATTTCCGCTGTGGGTGATTATTGAGTTTTTCTCAATCGGAATGTTATCGTATCTGTACAATGACCTGCATACCGAAGATAAAAAGAATATTTCAAAGGAGATGTACTCCGCAACTCCAACACAGCTTCAAAGTTGGCTTCGCTGTTTGACGGAGCTTCGCAATAGATGTGCGCATTATTCGAGGTTGTACTATTGGCAGTTTACATCACTGCCCAGTATGCCAAAAGGTAGTTCATATGATGTCACTCGTAGATTATTCACACAGCTTCTTGTGCTTAAATTTCTCTATCCAAGCAAGCAAAAGTGGAACTTACATTTTTGCGAAAATTTGAAATCGTTGGTTGATGAGTATTGTGAAGATATTTCGCTAAAACATATAGACTTTCCGAATGATTGGTATGAAATTTTGACAAATTAATACTCGCTCAAAGCGCTTTCTTTAGTGGGAGGCGCTTTTTGTTTTATACAGTTGCATATTTACAAAAATTATGAATTTCGATTGACTTTTTATGTCGGTATATGTTATAATTTACAATGTATAGTTGTGTGAAAAACAACGGAAAAATTTACAGAAAAGGGGTTGACATAAAGTGGCGAATTTGCTCATAATTGATAGCAATGCTTGATAAGCGACATGCTGTCGCTTATCAAGCAGAGTTAACTCTGTCTATTCGTCATGTCAAGGTTTATATAGAAAAATATTTTATTCAAAGGCTATCGCTATGCCCGATTAAGGTTTAGCGGTAGCTTTTTTGCGTTTAATTTCCTTTTGTTTTGGGCAGTGAGAAGAATAGAAAATCTGTCTTTAATTTATATATACAAAAAAATTAGGAGGACTTATGAAAAAGATGAAAAACAAAATTTTAAGCATGGCACTCGCCTTGATTATGGTGGCAACGATGTTGCCAATGGCAAGTACCACAGCTTTTGCGGCAGAGGGTGATACATTCACGATTAAAGTGGATTTGAAAAATACACCGGGTGATATCGACGATGATATTGACATGACCTTCAAGGTGCTGACCGAGCCTGATGGCAGCACGAATGGCACTGTGCAAGTGGGTAGTGGTGAACGATTCACAACTGCAATCGAAGATACCGTAGCTGGGGAAATCACAATCCCAAGTACAGTTACGAACGGTAGTAGCACCTACAATATAACTTCAATTGGAGAGTTTGCGTTTATTGATTGCACAAATTTAACCAGAGTTACTATCCCCGATAGCGTAATATCAATTGAAGGTCAAGCGTTTTTCTACTGTGAAGGTTTAACAAGTGTTACAATCCCTGATAGCGTAACTTCGATTGGAGTTCAAGCTTTTGATCATTGCACAAATTTAACCAGTGTTACTATCCCCGATAGCGTAACTTCAATTGGACAACGGGCGTTTTCGGGTTGCACAGCTTTAACAAGTGTTACAATCCCTGATAGCGTAGAAACAATTGGATCTTCTGCGTTTTCGGGTTGCACAGCTTTAACAAGTGTTACAATCCCTGATAGCGTAGAAACAATTGGATCTTCTGCGTTTCTGAATTGCACAGGTTTAACCAGTGTATATTTTGATGGAAATTATCCGACTATAGATGCTGGTATTGATTCAATCAGAAATGAGGCAACAGTTTACTACAATTCCACAGCTACAGGCTGGGAGAACAAAGGCGCAACTCCTGTTGAAATAAACGCTTACTACACCGGTACAATTCCAAACATCACGGTCAAACTGGGTGGTGCAGATTATACAAATTTCAGCACTAAAAATGGCGCAGGTGGCACGAATGCAGGTGAAAAATACACTGTGACTGTGAAAGGTGGTGCGGATGAACCTTTTGTTGTAACAAAAGAGCTGACAATCGAGCAATCTGCAACCGACTTTGATGGTGGTATCAAAACATACAAGG
>CAYJIE010000172.1:0-2750 GCA_964370145.1 uncultured Oscillospiraceae bacterium | reverse complement strand
CAGGATTTGAGTAGTTGATCATCCAAGCGTCGGGGGAATATTTCTCCATATAGTCGAGTATTTCCAACACTCCGCCAATGGAGCGCATTCCATAGGCGATACCACCGGGGCCACAGGTCTCTTGACCTACAACACCGTATTTAAGCGGAATTTTTTCGTCCTTTTCACGCATTGCATATAAGCCGACACGAATGTGGCACATAACAAAGTCAACATCGGTAAAGGCTGTTTTGGGATCTGTTGTATAGTTAAATATGATTTCCGGCGCATTCTCTTTCATATAGATTTCGCAAGCTTTTGCTATTGTCTCTTGGCGCTCTTTGTTGTTGTCATAGAAGACAATCTTTCTAATCGGAAAACGCTCGGCCTCCTGCAATAGAAAGAGGCAGATGCCGGGGGTAAAGGTACTGCCTCCCCCTGCGATGACTACTGAATACTGTTTTTTCATAATAATTCTCCTTTATTCTAACTTATACACTCTTAAAGAAGTGCTTCAAAATCTTCTCGTACTTTGGCTACTTTCATGCCGATGATAACTTGAACCGAGTTGCCGACGACATTTGCACCATGTGTCCCGATTTGCCTAAAATACGCATCGGTCTGCACCAAATTCTCATCTTTTACATTGAGGCGCAGTCGTGTTACACAGTTTGTTACATCAATAATATTATCTTTGCCGCCGAGCGCCTCTAAAATACTCTCAGCGAGACTCCCCCCACTTGAAACTGCCTGTTGTTCCCTAAATTCAGCCTTGCTGTAAAACTTTATTTCCTCATCATCTTCTCGTCCCGGTGTTTTGAAGTCAAATTTCAAAATCAAAAACTTAAATACGAAATAATAAATGACAGAAAAAGTTAAGCCAACGCCCAGCAGTATTAAATAAGTGCTCCAGTGATTGCGCATAAGCGGAATAAAGTTCATGGCGGAAATCTCAATGAGGCCGCCTGACATCACACCCACCACCCCAAGCGCATTTGCGATAGCCGAGAGCGTTGCCGCTAAAACAGCGTGGACAACAAACAGTAACGGTGCAATAAACAAAAATGTAAATTCAATAGGCTCAGTCACGCCGCAAATAACGGCAGTCAACGTGATGGGAATGAGTAAACCCATGACTTTCTTTCGCTTTTCAGGCTTTGCAGTCTTGTAAAATGCAAGTGCAATTCCTGGGATACCAAAAAGCTTTGATAATCCGGTTAACTGTGGCCAAGCAAAGGGTGCGAGCGCTTTGAGCGACTCTGTGCTAGCTGCAAGCTCGGGGAGCATAGCAACCCAGTTTTGCTGTACACCTCCTGTGATAACTGCCGCATCGTAATAAAAGGGAAAGTATAAAAGGTGGTGCAGTCCAAATGGAATGAGCAGACGCTCTAAGAGAATGAATACCCACACACCGATTGAGCCTGCGTCTGCAATGAAGCCTTGAAAAGTGGAAATGCCCCCTTGAACTATCGGCCAGACAAACGCACAAAGTACGGCAACGGGAATGAGAATAAAAAACCCTAGCATGAAGATAAAGGTCGAGCCGTTGAACACCCCTAACCATTCAGGGAGTTCTGTATCAAAAAATCTGTTGTGCAGCGCTATGACAATGACCGCAATTAAAATAGCTCCTGCCATGCCCATATCAAGGGTTTTAATGTTCGCAATCATCGTAAGTCCGCTTGCAGCACCCGCTTCGAGAGAATAGTCAACACCGAAGGTCGGCCCGAAATGCTTTAGGAGTGCGCTGATAAAATAGTGGAATGTGAGAAACAGCACTAAGCTTTCCATCGAGCATCGTGCATGTTGCTTCTTCGCAAGACCAACAGGGAGTCCGACAACAAATATTAGCGGAAGTTGGTTAAAGACAGCCCAGCCGCCGTCAATGACGATGCTCCAGCATTTGTACCATAGTCCTTCGGGGTTTGCCAAATTTCCTACAATTGCCTGTGTTGTAAACAGAGTTCCAATTCCCACGACTACGCCCGCAAATGCAAACAGTAATACAGGAACAAACATTGCGCCGCCAAACGCTTGGATTTTTTTCATCATAACTAATTGAGTCCCCTCTCGCTTTGTTGGCATCATTATACAAAATCCCTTCGGGTTTTGCAATAGAATTTGGCTATTTAGTCCATAAGTGTCACTGTTAGGAACATGTTCCAAAAGGTGTGAAATTTCACATCTTCATATTAAAAAATCGCCACCTTGTACGAAGTGGCGATTTTAATACCAAACATTATAATTGAAGTGAATTGACATACTCAAGAAATCGAACTATCAACACATCTGTAATTACAAAAAAATGCGAGGTGCAGGTAAACGGAGTGTGCGTGACACCTGTGCTGAATTTACTTGCAGTAAAGCCAATAAAGAAGTCGCTGTTTCGCCTTAGCAGATTGTGTGTATCCTTGGCAATACCCAGCACGCATACTCCCTGACTACGCATAGTCTTTGCCCACTGCACAGCGTTCGGATTGTCCCCCTCAAAGGAAATAATCATCATCATGTCCTCATTTGTCAACGTTGAAAGCAGAACATTCATCGCCGTTTCGTCCTCAATAATATGAATCATTTGATTTATATAGACGAATTTGCGTTTGAGTTCCATCGCCGTGAGTGTCTGCACCTCACCCGTCACATAGATAAAAACTCTGCGGGAGCGGTACATTTGCGACACAATATCAGTCATATACATTTTTTCTAAGTGATTGACCGTTTTATAGATTTCAGAAGCAGTATTGAACATCGCATTGGTATCAAACGCCGGG
>CAYJIE010000171.1:0-2756 GCA_964370145.1 uncultured Oscillospiraceae bacterium | reverse complement strand
AGTTGCTCGTGGAACGACTCGTGGAAAACGCTGAAACCGTGAGTATTTCGCAGGAAGAAAACATACTCAGCGAGAACATATTTGGAAGACTTAACGGTATAGCGCTTGTTAATAAGTATGACGCATACGAATTTTTAGATGGAAGTTGGCAAGGCATATCTACAGATCTTGAAATGATACAGACCGAAGGTTTTTCCTGCACAAAACAAGTCGACCCCAAAATAGTAATAAAGAAAAAGACCGGAGCAGATGCACAAGTTCAAGATGGTTATTTCGGACATATTCTGCCCTTTGACTTAGTGCAAAGAATTCACTTAAAAGAGGACACGGATGCCCTCAAACTAAAGGAACGAGAACTCTCGGATATTCCCTCTCAATATGAAGAGTTAGTTGGCAACTTTTCTAACGAAGAATACGAAAAAATATTAAATGATGATAACACTGCATTTGTAAAAAAAGAAACAGAAAGTATGTTTAATGTTTTGATTTCTGACTTGAAAAACGAAGAGATAAATGCTTTATTGAAATACTCGAATTTTAGCAAAAAATCCGAAAAACTTGACTTTATTAGGTCATGTAAAATTGTAAACTGGGACAATATGGCAAGTGGTAAAGATGGAACCTACTCAAGAAATAGTGTAAAGAAATACATTTCTGAATTAAGATTAAATTTCGATTTTGCAGAAGGTTCCTCAGAATATCAATTAAGAACTGTCCTGAACTTGATGAGAAAAGAAAGCGAACTCAAATCGCAAATAAAAAAAGAAAGCGCAGAGTTACACATTAAAACCAAACACACTATTGAAAGTTTATCCGACGAACAGGTTAAGGAATTGTTGCGCTTAAAATGGATAGAGCCATTGGCTGATAATTTGTATGGCCTAACGGACTGTGTTGTAAATAATCTTGCAAAAAAAATTGAGCACATTACAGAAAAATATGCTGTTACATTTAAGGATATTCAAACCGATATATCAGCAAGTGAAAATTTACTTAGCGGTATGTTAGACGAGCTCACCGGAGATGAGTTTGACATGAAAGGTTTGGAAGAGTTGAAGTTTATTTTTGGAGGTGTAAAGCATGAAGAATAAAAGCACACCTCAAATTAGGTTTATTGGATATTTAGAGGATTGGGAAGTACATGCATTAAAAGAAGTCGCCCAACGAGTCACTAGAAAAAATGCGAATCTTGAATCAACGTTACCGTTAACTATATCTGCACAATATGGACTAGTGGATCAGATTACGTATTTTAACAATCGTGTTGCTAGTAGAGATATTAGTAACTATTATTTGATGAAAAAGGGAGAATTTGCATATAATAAAAGTTATTCAGAAGGATTCCCTTATGGTGTAATAAAATGTTTAACTCAATATGATATGGGTGTATTATCGACATTATATATTGTTTTCATGCTTAACAACAATGTTATAGATTCGAATTTTTTGGAAACCTACTATGAAACGAACAATTGGCATCAAGAAATAGCACAAAGAGCAGCGGAAGGCGCTAGAAATCATGGATTACTAAATATTTCACCCGAAGATTTTTTTGAAACGAAAATAAATTATGCTCCCAATCATAATGAGCAAACCAAAATAGGTGAGTTTTTCAAAACTCTTGACAGCCTTATCGACCGCAATCAACGCAAGTGCGAAAAGCTTGCCAATGTGAAGAAAGCTATGTTGCAAAAGATGTTTCCCCGAGAAGGTGCTAAAGTACCCGAGATTAGATTTAAGGGGTTTGATGGGGATTGGACGGAATGTGAGTTTGATAAGATGTTTAACACAAAAATAAAAACCAATTCTCTTTCAAGGATTATGTTAACTGATGCTCCTACCAAGATTATAAACATACATTATGGCGATGTTTTAATTAAATTTGGGGAAACTACAGATCCTCAATTGCAAAGTGTTCCTTTTATTATTCAGGACGATATTTCTATTTATTACAATCAGTTTCTAAAATGTGGCGATGTAATTTTCGCTGATGCGGCAGAAGATGAAACTGTGGGAAAAGCAACAGAAATTGTGAACATAGCCAATAAATTGGTAGTTGCCGGTTTGCATACAATTGTAGCTCGACCACAAGAAGAATTTGCCTGTGGATATTTAGGTTATTATTTCAACTCATATTCTTATCATAACAAGTTGATAAGACTAATGCAAGGAACAAAAGTTCTTTCCATTAGCAAGTCTACTCTATCAAATACACAAATTATTTATCCGAAAAACATTGCAGAGCAAACAAAAATCGGAGAGTTTTTCAAGACTCTTGATAACCTTATAGCGAGCAACAAAAAAGAGCTTGAAAAGCTAAAAAACATAAAAAAGGCACTGTTGCAACGCATGTTTGTGTAGTCACAGTAAACAGAAGGGAGTGCAATAATGATATTTAAAACCGAACGTGAATTTGAAAACGCTCTTATAAAACTTCTCGGCAAACATGGCTGGGAAAGCGAGGTTATTGTAAACCCTACCGAAAGAGACCTAATAGATAATTGGGCGAGTATACTTTTTGAAAACAACAGAGGCGTAGACAGGCTAAACGATTGTCCCATTACAGACGGTGAGATGGGGCAAATTATGGAGCAGATAACAAGATTGCGCACACCACTTAAACTTAACGGACTAATTAACGGTAAAACTGTGTCTGTTGTTCGTGACAACCCGGATGATACTTTGCATTTTGGCAAAGAAGTCAGTCTGAAAATCTATGATAGGAAAGAGATTGCAGCCGGACAAAGCAGATATCA
>CAYJIE010000170.1:0-2765 GCA_964370145.1 uncultured Oscillospiraceae bacterium | reverse complement strand
TGCTGCTGTTAGTCCTAAAGTAATGATTTTTTTCATGATAAATTCCTCCAAATAAATTTTAATAAAGGCTTTTTTGCCGAGGCAAACTGCCTTTTCATTTATAATACGAGTGGGAGAAACGAATCCTTTCAAAAATTTTTGTATTTTTATTATAACATATTTAAGCAGAGTTTTGAATGTTCATTTTTACTTCCGAGAGTGAGGCTCGCACAGGAAAATACACCAAGGAGGACTGGGCAAGAGTAATGGAAACACAAGAGGAGCTTTTTACAGAGTTCGCAAAATGCAGAGAGCTTTCACCAAGTTGCGATGAGGCACAGGCACTCGTCAAGTGTTGGCAAGCCTATATAACTGACAATTTTTATACATGCACGAATGAGATTTTATCAGGGCTTGGGCTGATGTATATCAAGGACGAGAGATTTATGAAAAACATTGACAAGCACGGAGAGGGCACGGCAAAACTTAAGTCAGAGGCGACTCTTTTTTACTGCGAAAAATAAAAAACTGTAACCTTTTCATATGTTTTTCCCTCTATATGGGAAAGGGGGTGTTTTGATGACCGATGAGAAAATAATCGAGCTGTATTTTATGCGTGATGAAAGTGCTGTTTTGGAAACGAAGAATAGCTATGATAGCAAACTGAAGGGGCTTGCGACAAAGATAGTGAAAAGCAAAGAGGACGGCGAGGAATGTGTGAGCGACACATATTTGAAAGCGTGGAATACAATTCCTCCGCAAAAGCCTGTATATTTCTTCGCATATCTCGCCAAAATATGCAGATTTATCTGCTTTGGTAAACTCGATTATGCTAACGCTAAAAAAAGGAGTGCTGAGATTGTTGAACTGTCCGACGAACTTATGATGTGTATCCCAAGTAGGCTAAGTGATACTACGCTATCAGAGGAGCTACTTAAAACTGCGCTCAATAGCTTTCTTGCGACATTGCCAACAGAAAAGCGGCTTATATTCTTGCGCCGTTTTTGGTTTTCAGACAGCATATCCCAAATTGCAAAGAGATATAAGCTCTCGGAAAGTAAAGTCAAGACATCACTGTTTAGGACGAAAAAGCTCCTAAAAAACCACTTAGAAAAAGAGGGGGTACAAATATGAAAGGTTACGATATTTTACAGGGGCTTTCGCATATCGACGAGAGCTTTATACAAGAAGCCGAGGTCGATACACTACGTAAAAATAGCGGTGTTATTAAACTTGTACTTCCGATTGCGGCAAGTTTTGTAATTCTCTTTACCTCGCTTTTGCTTTGGCAAAGAGGAGGAGACGCGATTATCACTCCGAACGGTGACAACTTAGGAGACAGCTCGGAGGATATACCGCCAATAAGTACAACGCAGTACAGTCTGCACCTTAACGATACCCAAATGGTATCAGATGCCAGAGTTTTTCTTGAGGGACATTTTTGGTATGCTCTTGACGAGGTGCAACTAAGCTCACTTTTGCCAAATGTCACGCAAAAACATGATACAACGGGCTCTGTGCATTATTCCAGCAAAGACGACGAAGCCTCACTCTTTGAAGTGTACACATACAGCACAATAAGCGAGAGCATAAAGGGCAGTGTGACAGTTGCGTTAAATGAGATTGTTCACGATGTTATAATTGACGGCGAGGCTATCTCCTCTGAAATAGAGGGGGTGGAAGTGACAGCAGGGCTTTTCGTCACCGATAAAAACAGCAAGGGCGAGAGAAATTATATTTACTATGCAGAATTTATGCTTGGTGAAATTTCTTATTACGCAGAGCTTGTGTCATACGGCGAGGAAGCTAACACCATTTTCACGCAGTTTGTCGCAGATATAATTTTAGGTGGCGAAGCTGATTTGTCCGTGTTTGACAATCCGATTATTCCGGAGCTTATTGACGAGGAACTGACGGAAAGTGAAGCGTATGCCGAAGCTGACTTTGGGAGTTATCTCTTTGATGTTCCAAGTGATTATGCCTTTAACAGTGCGTATAGGTGGCTAAATCAAACGACAAATTCTCTATTTGCTTCGTGGTCAAAGGGTTATAGCGACATATCAATATCCGTGTCAGAGCATAACGAGGACAGCATATCACGCCTTGTATCGCCCGAGCAAACAGAGCTTTATGACATATTGCTCTATTCAATTCCATGGGCGGACAGTATGCCAAGTGACACAAGACATATTATACAAAATCCGGTGTTTAAGATTGAGGAGCTGACACAGGAGATGATTGAAATGAGGGGCTATGTTCTCGAGGAAGTCGGCGACCCGAGCAGTGAAAGCGTTAAGATGAGTTTTTGTGTGTTATATGGCGATGTCGTTGTGGATATTTCATGCGAGGGGCTAAGTGCAAGTTATTTGTACGAGCAGTTAAGCAAGATTGGTAAGTAAATGGTGAAAATAACAAAAGAGCACAGCGACGGCTGTGCTCTTTTGACATAGTTATAAAACTAAACAAAAATTAAATTCCACCAAAATGGGTCTGATATAAATTAGGGTATTTGTATTTATTTTCCTTTAGGTGCATCATCATATTTTCAATAATGCTTTGCAGATTTTTCTGATATTCGTTCGGACTTACTTTAGCGGGCACTTTCAAATTTCCACTTTCATCATAGACATCGGAATATTCTATTGTTTTTCCGTTAGCATTTGCATTTAGCGGTGAGAATTTATTTGCAAGGGCAAGGGACTCATCAAGATTGTTTCTAAAGTGCTCCCTTGTGATTTTCTGTTGCTGTTCCCACGCTTGCTCCGGTGACATACCGCTTGATATTG
>CAYJIE010000169.1:0-2784 GCA_964370145.1 uncultured Oscillospiraceae bacterium | reverse complement strand
GTCCAAGAAAATCATTGATGAGTTTTAAGTTATTCATATCAGAAATAACACACCAAATCTCAGCTTTATCTCCATTTGCAAAAATGTCATTAAGTTCCTCATGATACGCCTTAGCGTTAAGTCCGCCAGTTAGCGTGTCATTAAAGGAAAACTCAAGAAGCATTGTTTTCATATTATTTGCGACAGTTGCAATTCTACCAACCTCATCTTCTGTATACAATTCGCTTGGTATTTCAATTTTCATATTCCCTGTCTCTGCAATCGCCGACATCGATTTCTCAAGTTTCACAAGGCTTGAACTCATATTTTTTGAAAAAAATTCCGTAAACCATGTGATAGCAAAAATCACCAAGACATTTAAGACGGCACCCGAAACCATCACCAATACAACTAATCTGTCATTTCTCTCAAGCTCAAGATTTAGCAATCTCTCCTCTTCCGTTGAAAAATCATCAATACTGCCGAAAAACTCGTTTGCAATCGGTGTCACCACTTGCAACGCATATAGCGCATCATCATAAGCCCCTCCGCCAATAATAATATCAGCAGATAGGATCATACTATCTTTATAAATATTCTTCTCTTCAATAATTCGCTCAAATTCAATTTTTCGCTCGCCACTAAGTTCTTGCGAAAATTCATCCATTCTCTCATCCAGTTCATCAAACGCAATTATATATTCATCATAAAGCTTATTTCTTATATCCACATTCTCTTGAAGGAGGATATCCCGCCCCAATACACGACATACATACATATTTCTAGTAATACTGCTCAACTGTTCTTTATGTCTCACATTTACATCAATGATGCTTTCAGATGAATCGTTTACCAGTCGTACTGAGAAAAAAGAAAACAAGCTAATAAAAACAACACTTGCTATAATAAAGCACTGCATAGGTATGAATTTTTTTCGAATGGCAGCATTTTTAAGCCAAACCCTAAACTTATCCATATATATCCACCTTTGCATAAAATCTAACCAACTAAAATCCCACTCTATTCTATTATATTAAAATTACAATATAAAGTCAATTGTAATGCAAAAAATTCACACAAACATGTGTTATATATAATATTTCTTTAACATAATATAGTAATTCCTGTTTTATTTACAAAATAATGCAAAAAAATGGCGAATTATTAAATAATTAACAATTCGCACAAATATCTTATATAAAAAGTATCATTCACAGTTTCTATAATATTCTCAAAAACAAATTCCTATAGCCGCCTTCGCTATGCAAGCATTGCAACTTAATCTTAAAATTACAGTCTTATTTCGTTGAAAATCTTTCTCAGTTTTATCTCATCTTTAATTATTATCAAATTTTTGCTTTGCGTAATAGTGTCATTCTTTTGCAAAAACGCAAGCTCTCTGTACAGCGCCGCTCTACTAACGCCTAGCCGCAATGCAAACTCCTCCTTGGTGCACATGATTTTTACACTTGAATTTTCATCTTTGTTTGACGGACAAAAAGAGCAAGCAGGATAGCAACAGCTATTTTGTGCCAAAGCAAAGTTGGTTCAAGAGCATACAATCCGATAAGTTTTATGATTTGTATAAAAGACATTTGCCGACAGCAGTTGTTCTTTGAGAATAACAAATATAAATATTGACAATTAGCGCTAGAAGGTTTATAATGGTCATATAAGCGAAAATAAACTCTTAGGATTTTTCCTAAGAGTTTATTTGGACGTCGAGTTAGTTGTGGCTAACAAATGGCTATAACCTTTTGTATCAAACTTGATGCTACCCTCCAAAACTATTATGAATAGGGGCAATTTTATTATGTCTGACAAGATACAAAGCTCATATAGGTCTTCGAAGAATTTCTATGATGCGGTGATAACTCATAAAACATGGTGGAGCAAAATTTACTCTGAAATTATTTGGAAAGGCGCTGACAACAACATAATCGCGCGAAAACTTCTTGATAGAGTCCCCGATAATTTTGGTGGAAAAATCCTTGATGTGCCTTTATGGTTTGTTTTGCTCAACCCTGTCGTTTTTTTGCTTGTTGGGCTTGCGCTCCGTGCAATAAAACGCGATTGGTTTTATGACTTACCCTCAATCATTATGCCAAGTTTGGGGATTTCTATGTTTGGAGTAATTGGTATCGTAAATCTTATTTAAAAGGAGCTAGTTATAAATGGATAGTAAAAAAATGAGCGGTGTACCAGACACATTATTTATCCCACTTGCAGCTAGGATATACATTTCAAAGAGATTCCCTGAGTATTTCTATGACGAGAAGGCACTCAATCTTGAAACTGTGATCCCACAAAACATCATCACAAAAAATAGCAGTGAATACAGCATGATGGGCTCTGCTTCAAGGGCTGTGAATATGGATAAAGTGGTGACTGATTTTGTCGGTAAAAATGGCAACTCCAATGTCGTTTGTATCGGCTGCGGACTTGAGACAATGGCTTTTAGGCTAAAGGATTTAGCAAATAAAGCGCATTTTTATGAAATCGACTTCCCCTCTGTAATCGAGAACAGAAAGACAGTGTTGGGGATACTTCCGAGCGAAACTTTAATTGAAGGCAATGCAAATGAGCTTGACTTTTCTTTGCATATGGACTGCACTATGCCCACAATTTTTGTTGTGGCGGGTGTGTTCCAATACTTCAAAGAGCATGAAGTTCTAGCACTTATTTCAAAATTGCAAGAGCAGTTTAAGAATGCTGAAATCCTCTTTGATATCACTGATGAATACGGGATAAAATATGTAAATAAATATGTAAAAAAGACAGGCAACAAAAATGCAATGATGTATT
>CAYJIE010000168.1:0-2934 GCA_964370145.1 uncultured Oscillospiraceae bacterium | reverse complement strand
CAAAGGTATAGCCATTTATCACCGGAGGGACTGCGGAAGGCGGCTATGGTGATTGGATAACCATAAAAATTTCAACTTGACTTTTGTAGCCGAGCGGATACAGTATGAACACCATTTTGATGACAGAAGAGTTTTTGACATGGCTTTCCGCGCTCAAGGATTTGAGGGCAAAGGCAAGTATTTTGACTCGCATAGACAGGGCAAAAAAGGGCAACTTTGGCGACCACAAACGCTTGAATGAGTGCTTGTACGAAATGCGCATGACCATGGGCGCGGGCTATAGGGTATATTATACACAGCGGGGCGTGTGCATCTATCTGGTGCTTGCGGGCGGCGACAAGAAAAGTCAGTCCAAAGATATTGAGAAAGCAAACGCGCTTATATCTCAATTGTAGAGCCTTGTTAGGAGGAAATTATGCAAAATATTACTACACATGAATATGATGCCGCCGTATTCCTTGACAATGACGAACTCATTGCGCATTATTTGAATGAGGCAAAGGATGATGGCTACGACACATTTCTTGAAGCTCTCGCCACCGTTGCCAGAGCAAAGGGCATGAGCGACCTTGCACAGAAAACGGGCTTGAGCCGTGAGAGTCTGTATAAAAGCCTCAAAAAGGGTGCTAATCCGCGTTATGAGACAATTGAAAAAATTTTACGCGCTTTGAATGTGAAGACGGCTTTTGTACGAGTGGGGTGAGGATGTAGTATATATTCCATCTTAGTTGTGGCTCGTTTGCAGCGTGCATTCAACTCGAAAATGCAGGTATTTAGAGCTTGAGAAAAAAGGAGAGGTGTGTCACCCTCTTGCTCTCATTCCCTGCAAGGATAGGAGCATTGATGAACGAAAACGGCAAACACTTTGTAACGCACGACTTCCGTGGTATGTTCTCAACTATAGCCTATAATGTGCTTGGAGCGTCAAACCTCTGCGTGAAACTATAACTGGCGTATTCTGAGAAGGGCAAAATCAAGGCCGCATATCATAAACGCGCTTGAAGTTGGCTATGCATGAACGGCCCGTTTGACGACAATACCTATAGATGTATGCAGCTTATTTGGATAGATTGAGATGGAAAGTTGCTGGCTTTTAGAAAAAACGCTATTTTGTTTTGTAAGGCATCGTAAACTCTTGACAAAAGTTATGTTTTGTAAATAGCTGAGCTGTTAAAAACCTTTATATTCAACAATTTACCCAGAGAGTCTGTTGTGAAGATTTGTGCTGTAGATATTTTTTGTGGCGTAGGAGGTATAACACACGGTTTTATACGTGCTGGCATACCCGTTCTAGCAGGATATGATATTGATGAGTCATGTAAATTTGCCTATGAAAAGAATAATAACACGCATTTTTTTTGCAAAAACATTGAAGATATTACTCCTGCTGAAATTTTGAATCTTTATCCAGTCAATAGTATCAAAGTTTTAATTGGTTGTGCTCCATGCCAACCTTTTTCGAGGTATACTTATCGATATAAAAAACAAGGAGAACATAAAGGATTAGAAAAAAAATATGCGCTACTAAATCACTTTGCGCGTCTTGTGGAACACGTTGCACCTGAAGTTGTGTCCATGGAAAATGTTCCAGATTTATATAAAAAAAATACGAACAGTACACGCATTTTTTAGACATTCTTTTGAGTAATGGCTATCACATTTATGAGAATGTTGTAAATTGTGCGGAATACGGCGTGCCACAGTTTCGAAAGCGATTGGTTGTCATTGCTTCAAAAGTCGGCCCCATCAAGCTTATTCAGCCTACCCATAGAAATGCTTTTCTTACGGTTCGAGATACTATCTCAGATTTGCCCTCCATTCAAGATGGAGAAAGTTGTAAGAATGACCCTCTTCATAAGAGTAGCAAGCTAAGTGTTGTTAATAAAAAAAGAATACTAGCAACACCTTATGGCGGAGGCTGGAAAGATTGGCCAGAGGACTTACGCTTGGAATGCCATAAGAAAAAGTCAGGGCGTACATACGCAAGTGTCTATGGCAGAATGAAGTGGGATGAACCTTCCCCAACTATTACGACCCAGAGTTTTGGCTTAGGTAATGGGCGTTTTGGGCATCCCGTGCAAAATAGAGCCATATCTTTAAGGGAAGCTGCCCTGCTACAAACATTTCCTATTGACTATCAATTTAATACTCCAGGTAATGCAGTCAATACCATTACGATTGGCCGTCACATTGGCAACGCTGTGCCTGTTCGCCTAGCTGAAGTCATTGCCTTATCAATTAAGAACGGTCTTGATTTGTTGTAACAGATGATTGTATAAGATATTCCTCATTATCTGCAAAATCTTTAAATATTTCAATTAAGGCTTCAAGGTACTCAGAGGTACTTTTGAAGATACCTTTAATATTTTCAATTGCCTCATCTTTTCCTAGGTCAGTAAAAGAGAGCTCGCCGTGTGCAAGCTTATTTCGAACGTTAACGATATGTTGTATGCATCCGACATCATTATGTCTTTTATCTTTTACAGCTGCGACAACATCCTTAGGCATCGTATCGTAATTGATTCCAATACGTTGAGATAATTTATATATCTCTGTATCATTCCAATTGCCTCCCCCATCTAATTTTATTTTCATTTTAAACGTTTTTTCTTTTTTTAAACAACTGGCAAGGTACAAGACAGTATCTGCGATAGTATCATCTCGTGCCTTATCAAAATTATTCGTATGACTCTTTATCCATTCTAACTTTAATTTTTCACTGAGCATTTCAGGAGAATGAACATGATCAGAAGCTTTTTTTTCAAGTGATTTTACAATGCTTTTTATGATTGCTTCAATCATATTATATATAAGCAAATAGGAACAAGCCATCAAAATATGGAATTGTTCTGGAGAAATTAATTTTCGTGAGAAAAATATTTTTTCATATTTTTCTAGCAAGTTTATATGGTTTAAAATTTCTTCTTTTCTGTC
>CAYJIE010000167.1:0-2977 GCA_964370145.1 uncultured Oscillospiraceae bacterium | reverse complement strand
TCATAGCAAAAAAACATCTTGCTTGGAAGGTGTAGCGCTTTGGACGCTTACAGAGCGGACAGCAAACTACGCCTTTGGCGTGGCGGGAGATGTGGCACTGCGGAAGTATGAGAAGCATGTGGGGCAGTGGCAGAAAGCTGAGGTCAAACTCACACTGCGCGGTCGTATTGATTTCAGGGAATAATAATTTCATAATATTGCGAAAATTGCATTCTATCTAGCGTCATAGCGTCTAATAAGATTGATGAGTACCATGTCCCTTGCAAGCGATGCCTCTGCCTCTTTGAGGTTTTGTCGATGCTGGCCGAAATTATAAAGCCCATCCGCAGGCTTTTCGGGAAGAGCTACTGTATGGGTTATGAAAAGTGCCTCAAGGCTAAACACTATTTTGTAAGCAAAGATTAATAGTTAGCTGTCTCTAAATGTTTGCCGATATATCCAATATATATTTTTTTATTTATAAGGTCAGGAAATAAGTGCATCCTATAAAAGTCGTCAATGCGGACGTGCGCTAAACATAAGCGTGAATTTCCATCTGGGAACATAAACGTTCGCTGCTGTGACAATTTGGGACTCTTTCTGACAGTTTCACTTTCACTTGATGCGTAGTCAAGTGTCGATGGGTTAAACGCGGTGTTTGTCGAAATTTGTATTTCTTGATTAAGCTCTTGTATGATTTTTTTTAATTTGCCAATATACACATGCCCTTTTTGGAAATCGTGCAATTGTTTTTCCGCAGTTTCAGAAAAAACAATATATTTAAATATATTGCTTGCATTTTTTACTATATCGCTGCCAGATAAAATCGGATAAAGTTTGTCATGCAAACTCCGTCTCAACCTTTCGACATCATCTATGTTCTTTATTAATTCAATAAGATGGCGCGTTTTTAGAAAAATATCTCCAGATTCCTCAAGAGTTGTTTTTACGATTTCCACTGAATATGCTTGGAAGCGTTTACTTCCAGCCAATGACAGAGCTGGAACGCCCCATATGTTTGCAAGGCCTAACCCCAAACACGGCATAGTGTCAATAGTATACTCATGTAACGTTGAGATATCATGAGTAGCGCACAGTTCTTCAACATAGGGTGATTTTGATAGCTGTGATAACATCGCACTGCGTAGCTCTCGATATTGCTGGGGGGCACTTTTATCATTAATCCAGTCATTACAAGTATATCCTTTGGCAAGTTCGCGCTGGCGAAAATCCATTGTCGTGCGGATACTACGACTAAACCCCACGGAGACAAGCACTTGAGACGCCCTATACACATCATGTAGAGCTTTTAATGCGTTGAGTTTTTCATCGTGTTCGCCAGATAAAGACAGTTCATTAAAAATTTGATCCATCATCAATCCCCAATCAATGCAGCAAGCTGCTTGTCCCATTCGTCAAAAAAGTCATCTGGCCAACAGTCAAAGCGTCCATAATCGTCGATTTGAGGGCGAATGATACATGTCTTATCATCATTGGAACAGGAAAAGAAATGTACTATAAGATTTTTTGCTGCAATCTTTTTCTGTTTAACTGCAACACGAATACTGTTTAAAATATGGTCACTGTGAGTTTCCACAATAATTTGGATGCCAGCTTGTGCGGCGAGAGCTAAAAACTCTCCCATAATGGCCTGCCCTTTGGGGTGTAAATGGGCTTCAGGATTTTCGAGAATAATGAGTTCACCAGGTAGAGCCGACAAGACAGCAACAATAATCGGCAAAGCGTATGTAATCCCAAACCCTATGTTTGTTGCTCTATAGGGACGAGAAAACATTTTTCCCTGTAAATAGGAATACTGAAGATTAACACAATCCATATGCGGTTGATTATCAATATGGATTCTTAGGCTGCGCCCAAACCGTGAAAGCCATGCCTCTGTCTGCCCTAACACGGTATTTGGAAAATCGGCAATCAGGATATCTGGGTGTCCAACGAGGTTCGCAGCATTTGTAGATAAAATATATGCAGCGTATTCTCCGTTATTGCCGATGCGATTGTACTTTGACTGTTCCGATGATGGGCTTGAAAAATGCACACTTGGCCCATGACGTTCTGCGCATAAATACAGCAAGCTTTCAAATGGAAGTGTAGACGAACTATGCTTGTGAGGTAGCAACTTGTCGTCTTGCTTGAAAAAAGCATATTCTCTGCTTGCCTCACAACAAGTCATTATTATACTTACAGAAGAGTCTTCTGCGTACTCATTCAACACATCGTCGGCAGAACCTAAATTTGTCAGGTGACCATTTGTAACAAAGAACTTATCCAGACACCCCTCAGACGCCGTTTGCTGTAAAAGCAAAAGTGCCTGTATAAATGTACTCTTCCCTACACCATTGACCCCCGCAAGCAGTGGTAAGTTTCGGAGTTCAAAATCTTCTTTGAAATAGCACTTAAAATTTTCTATACTAACACTATTGAGCATAAAGCGCCTCATGTATTATTTCTTTTATTTTTTTAAACCGAGTTTTTACCTTTACGCTAGACCCAGTGCCTTGAGAAACAGAAGTATCAAAGTCTTTTTGCTGCATGAGCTGTATAAATAATTCTTTTAGTACCTCTTTTCGTAGGATTAACTGACTTAACTCATCATCACTGAGTAAGCCCATATTAACAGACCATGCTTCAAAAAGTGCCTTATTAATTGGGTAACGGCCTTCGGACTTTGTATACCTTTTGCGAAAAGCATCGTTCCCAAAGATGTTGTGCGCAGCATGCATAACTCTTAAAAAATTTGAACCAAGTTTTGCAAGTTCTTCAGCGGATAGCATGTTGGCCGCTTTCATGCCACGATTTAAATAAGCATCATAATCATTTTTATCATAGTGCTCTGGGGGAAGAATTGAAAATACTATAAATCGTGTAATACACTCTTTGTCATCCATACGCTTTTCAGGAACGCCGTTCGACGTTGCATTTATGAACTCATCACCCTTTGAGAGTGTGTTAATCAGATCTAAAACAGGCCCTCTATTTA
>CAYJIE010000166.1:0-2985 GCA_964370145.1 uncultured Oscillospiraceae bacterium | reverse complement strand
TCTACATGGATATCAAAGCACTCGTAACCCCACGGAACGGAGAAAACAGCTTCTTCATGTGTCCGTCCGCCGTAGTTTGTACTCAACTCATGATTGTAATCAATAAAGCAGGGCACATCCCCAACCATTCTCCCCAAATTATAGTAATACATGGAAGTAATCTCTTCACCGTTTTCATCAATATACGTTCCCGGAGTGGATTCGACATAAAAATCGTCCATATCAACTCCTATATTCTTCGCAAACTCTTTCAATGTTGCATCCGCTTCTTCTTGTGTAACACTCGGAGGGTCATCTTGCGTATCCCTCTCGTATTCGGGACGTTCACTGTTATACATTAGAAAAGTGTAGTTTGCAGGATTTTGAGGGTCCGAGTCGGTACTTATATTCAACCTTCCCGTTTCATCAAACACAGAGAGTCTTAAACCGTACTCACTACCCATAAAACTCGTCATAAGCGTTCCGTCCGAAATTCCCCCTGCCGGCTGTTCAGCGGGGGCTTCGAGATAATACTCTTCCATCCATACAAGTTGCTCTTCAAGCACCTGTCGTTGCGTTGCGTCTTCGGTTTGCGCAAGTTCCTGCTTTGTCTCCAAAATCCCGCGCTCAATGTCGGATTTAAGTTCAACCTGTGGCATATCTATCGTGGCTTCACCCGAAGGAAAGAAATAATTGAACATTCTCGACACTTGTTCTTGAGCAAATATATCTTTGGTAATCTCGGTTATCGGCATATAATCAACAGCCGGAACGATTATTTCCGCATCCATTGTGAGCGTGAGTTTGCCGTCTGCACCGGTATCTTCAAACACATATCTATCTTCGGGAACGAGCTCGCTTACAGTGGGAATAGATTGTTCTGTACTTTCCGGCATAGCCTGTTCCACCATGCGCTCGGTGTCCTTTTCTACGACTATATTCTGTTCGGGTGTCGGCTGACAGGCGGTGAGCATCAACGTCGCCAGTGTAATTAATATAAGTTTTTTCATAAGACCCCCTATTTGTTTATAGGTCTATTATATCACACCTAATATGCCGAGTCTTTTCCGCAATGTAAAGGTTTTGTTATCATTTATAAAAAGCGACCGAAGCCGCCTTTTGTGTTCATTGCATATTATACATTTTCACGTGAGTGGGCATGTTGTCAAACAAGCTTTTATTTTACTCAAGTGCATATTCAAGCGCACAGTGCGTTAGCTCGGTTCTATCCTCCTGCCATCCGTTAATTCATCGTGAGGAATGGTCGTCACGCCATCCTCAGGTGTGGCAAACCCGTTTGCGTTCGGAGGAAGAAGGGTAATCACAAGAATCACAATCCCCGCTATCAATGCTATAGCAACCCCGATTGTCGCATATAAGCGTGATCTAGAGCGTCTCGGAGGATTTAATTCTTTCCCTGAAACAGATGGACGTCCGGCGTTGTCGCCCCTATAAGGTCTATCATTGTGAAAATCGTTACTTGCCATCAGCACCTCGCAAAGATTAGTATAGTTCATTTTATCATTTAACAACTTTTGCAGATGTGAACAAATGGTTAAACTATCTTATTACACCCATCAAGTTTAGGTGAAAATCTGATATAAGTTGTGCGAGTGCAACGTCCGTTTTTTATACTGCATTTGCATCGACTTCCCATAATATTTCGCATCAATACCCCAGATGTCTGTCGATATATGTACCGTCAAGAGCGTTCACTGTTAGCAGATTATACGGTTCATCTATATCGGAACCCGTCTCGTTATCGTTTTCCCAAGTTACAGTGCTTTGCCCTATAACATCCCATACGGGAACGTAATATCGCTCGTCCGAACCATCCTCTTTTTTCACCTGCATATAGCCCAGTACAATTTCATCCACAAAAATCTCTATGTGATAGTCCTCTCCCGCGCCAACCTCACTCGCTTCATACGTAAATTCCAACCCTTTTTTAACAATTTCCGCAACATCTGCAAAGGGCATGAGTTTCGTGTTTTCTGCCTCGGTCTTAATAATTTCGACCGGTTCATCCCAAGCAAATTCGATTATTTCTCCTCCCCTGATTGCAATGTTTATCGTTTCTTGAACGATGCTTTGCCCATATTCTTGTGGTGGGACGTAAATATTTCGCGGTGAGCCCTGAAATTTTAGGTCTACATTCGGATATGCAATGCCGTATTCAAACAGGTAAAGTCCCAAACCTTCTTCTAAACCTAAATCAGCCACATCACTCCTAAGAAAATCATACTCTATCCCGAATTTTGCAAGCGTCTCTTCCGCCATGTTTTGAGCCTGCTCAAGGCTCATAGGCTCATAGGCTTCTCCAAATTCTCCCTCTATCTGAGCTGTATAATCACCGATAAAATTCAAACTACTGTTCACTTTATCGTTGTAAATTTCAATGTACCCGAGCTTGCCCGTAGGAAGTTCACAGTATCCGCTTATCGCCTCAGCGCCTTCGGCTTCTGCCCTGCGCAGTTCCTCTTCCGTAAGTTCAAGCGAAAAATTCCCATCGGGAGAATCCATCGCCGCAATAAATGCCTCGTCATCCGCATACTCGCTTAACAAGCGAGAAGTCTCCTTAGTGGAAAACGTTCGCAGTGCCGGTGTGGGCGTTTGCGATTCGGGCGCGGTTTCAAGCTGTACATAAAGTTCATTCAGCCGTTGAGTGTAAAGCTCTACACCGTCCTCATTGTTTGCCTCGGATGCACGCTCCAATTCACTTTGAACGGACTGTATGCTTCGCTCTATGTCTGACTTTGTCACCACATATGTCGAATCGTAAAAATATCCGTCGCCGATTAGTACGTCCAAGAAAACGTCCGCTTCCTCCTGCGTAAAATCCCGTTCCTTCATAAGATAAATCGGAAACACCGAGTTTTCGGGATAAACCACCTCCGCGTCATAATTTATGGTTAGTTTATCGCTTTCATATGATTCAGCCGTAAATTGAACAGGTGCGGTGAAATATTCCACATCCTGCAACTCCGAAGGTGTGTCGGTTTCGCT
>CAYJIE010000165.1:0-3038 GCA_964370145.1 uncultured Oscillospiraceae bacterium | reverse complement strand
ATTTCATGCAAACAAAGAATGCATTCGGAAATTTAAAAAATCGTTATAGAGCGGTATTAAAAAAATGTAATTTAATCAATGCCTTTGGCTCTCTTGCCATGGTTGGACTTTTAACACTTGGGGCTGGTCAAGCTTTAGCGTTAGAAAACCCATGGGGAACAACTGTAGATCAACTCACAGCAGATGACACAGATGACGTTCTTATCAACAATGGAACTATAACTGGTAGATTTACCAAATCCAATGATAATTTCTTTTATAATGCTATGTATGGTCAGACTGGAGAAAAACTAAACTTCGAATTTACCAACAATGGTCTTATCAAGTTAAATGCTGATAGCGATGAAAAATACTCGGCCATAAATATGTGGGCTATGAATCTTCATACCGACGTCGAAGGCGATTATGAAGGAAGCCAGCATTTAATTAATGCTAGCACAGGTGAAATCAATATAGACAACACAATGAATGCCCTTTATAGCAACATAAATGTTTTATATGCTACTACGAATAAGGATGATTTGAAAATAACTAATGAAGGCACCATTACAGTCGTCAACAAAGTTAATGCAGCTACGGATGTTTTAGAGATAACCAACCCAAACCTTATTGTGAACGCTTTATATGCTCAAAATCAAACCAATGGAGCGCATACACTTAACAATACAGGCACTATCATCATTGACAGTACTTATGAAGCAGACGATGTTGCTGCACAGGTGAACTCTACTGCTTTGCGTGTATCTACAGTTCTGAGGAATGATGAGGAAGGAAAGCACACATTATCAAATAGTGAAACAATTGAGATTACTAATAATGCAATAGCCACAACGGAAGATGCCAATGCTTATGCTTACGCTTTGCGAACTGATGCTGTGTTCCCATTAACAAGCATGGACTTTGCAAATAGCGGCACAATAACAATAAATAATAGTGCAACAACAATAGATGGTGATAGTATTCTATATTCTTATGGTCTTTTCGTACAGACTAACACTCACAATCCTGGAAATCAAAACAAATTGACCAATACTGAAACAATTAGCATTTATGACAAAGCAAAATCAGAAAATGGTGGTGTTTATGTTACCAACCATGCTTTGCATCTAGAGAGGAATGATGGTTACTACGAATTGTTAAATAGTGGCACAATTACTCTTGATGCTCAAGCCACAGGCGCTACTCATGCCAAGGTAGCCGTTCAAGCTATGTGGGGTATAGCAACTGAAGAAAGCTCATTCACAAATACCGGTATAATAACAGCTTCAGGCGTAGCCACCGCTACAAGTGGCAATGCTACAGCTCTTGTTTCTGGTATGTATATAAGAGAAGTCCCTCGACAAGTAAGGCCCTTTCAAAACGTTGTGGAACAAGATAATGTGCAAGCGGTCATCTCAAACACAGGTGTTATTAATGTAAGCGCAAAAGCAACAGCAAACGCAGAAAACACTGCAACAGCACAAGCCTATGAAGCCTTTAGTGAAACAGATTTAACTGTTGACACATGGGCAACAACATTAAGAACAATGTCATCAAATAATGCTGTTTTGGCTTAGACCATGGGAAAACACTTACTTTTACTGATTCACGCCTGATTCTTCGTCCCGGCACAAAAGAGCAAGGTTTTGCATTGGGGCAAGCGTATAGCATAGCAAATATGGTGGCTGTTGATACCCATGAAGATGATGAAATCGCTGAAATGGAATTGCAAAAAACCATTAATGGTACTATTGCATCAGTGGAAACAGAAGTTAACTTCTTAAAAGCCTCTCTTGGCGGAACAAAAGAAAGCCCAACTGTAACACTTTCACTTGTAGACACAAATCTTCCAAGTGGTGCTTTAACAAACGCAAGCTTAAAAACTGCTTTCACTCAAATGCAAAATATCGCATTAACAATGAACAAAATCTTCCTCGATATCTATACAGATGCAAATCTTTCAGTTGATGCAGACGACACAGAGGAAACAGCAAGCTTAGGAAATAATACTCTTGGTCTTGCGGCAGGTTCTGAAAATGTAAGAAGCAAATGGTCTGTTTTTGTAACCCCTTATGGTTCTTATACAGACAATAGCAAATATGATTATGATGCTGGCACTTATGGAGTCACCGCAGGTTTGAGCTATAGCTTCTCACCTCAATTCTCACTCGGCATGCATTTTGACTATAACGCAACCCAGAGCAATAGCAATGCCTTAGAAAGCAATGCCGACACCTTTGCTATAGGCGCGCATTCAAGCTATCTAATTGATGAAAACTGGTTTGTAAATGGAAGCGCAACTTTCGCTTTTGCAAACAATGATATTGATTACAATGCTTTTGGTGAATCAGTTGGCGATAACTTTAAGTCAAATTCACTCTATGCAGCAGCAAACGTGGGCTATGTATTTGATGTGAATAAGAATAATATTATCGTTCCTGAAGTTGGGCTTTCCTATCTCTACATAAGTTCAGACGCGTATAGCTTAGCTTTCAACAATCCTGCAAATGCCCTCTATGATTTAGACATAAATAGTTCAGATTATAGCGCATTGTTCGCAAATCTTATGGTCACTTGGAGAGGTAATTTTGACGCTAAAAATGGAACAATCAAACCGCATCTAGGTATTGGTATTCGCCAAAATCTTACAGGCGCTGATATTGATTCTTCCTTCGAGCTTTTCGGCTCACGCTACGACACAGAAGTGAGCACAGACGCAACTTCATTCCTTGCAAATGCCGGCTTAGAGTGGACAAATGGAACCTGTAGCCTAGGCTTGTACTACGATGGAGCGTTCGGTGAAGATCAAGTTTCACACACAGGAACACTAAAATTTGTTTATAAATTCTAAATAGTATAGATTTTGGCTTTCAGCACAAAATACTCACTCACAATTTGCGCGGAAAACTTTGTTAAATTTTCTTGATTGCCTTAATGAAAAAGCGCCTGCTATTTGCTGCGAAATCGGAAAAGCAAGAAAATGGGCAATACCAGCTTTCTTTGTTTAATGAAGCAGAAAGCACAATCGAAAAACAGGAATAGCCAACATTTACTTTTGG
>CAYJIE010000164.1:0-3049 GCA_964370145.1 uncultured Oscillospiraceae bacterium | reverse complement strand
AAACACCGTGTTTTTACATTTGTTGAGAGTGATATTTTGCCAGATGCGGGAGTGGTGGCGATTGCTACGGATGATGCCTATATTTTAGGCATTCTTTCAAGCCGTGTTCACCGTGAATGGGCTGAGGCTGTAGGTTCATGGATGGACAAAAGGCAAGTGTACATCCAAAAATGCTTTGATACCTTCCCCTTACTTGAGGGCACAGAGGAGCAAAAGCAGAAAATTCGTGATATTGCCGAAAGACTGGAAGCTCACCGCAAAGAAGTACAGAAAAAATATCCAAAATTGACGCTTACGGCACTTTACAACGTGCTTGAGCTGGTGCAAAGTGGAGAAAGCCTTACAAGTAGAGACAAGGTGATTTTTGAGCAGGGGAATGTGGAGCGATTATGCAATTTGCACAAAGAGGTTGATAGGATGGTTGCTGATGTGTATGGACTTCGTTGCCAAGATGAGGCAGCATACACTTTTATACAAGTGTTTGACATTTATTGTAAAGCTAACTCACAGGCAACGGGTAGGCCTTTGTTGACCTTTCTACTCACATTGAGCGAGAAAAATAGATAATGCAAAATTGCTCCTTCCACTTCTCATTGAGTATACACCGCACGCGCGAGCTATATTTTTTTCATGCACAAAATCTTTATAGATGCGACGACAGAATTCTGCGAGAAGTACGATTTTTACAACCGCTTGGCAGAAGAAAAATGTCACCCTGTGAGTAGATAGCAGTCTAGTAAAACATATAAAATATTGACAATCAATGGGAGAAAAGACAAATGAGCACTCTTTATGAACAGCTACTGCCTCAAATAGTATCGGAATTTGAAATCGGGCATGAGGAAAACATTTTGTCTATAAGCCGTATAAATTCAGGCTTCTCTGATGCGGAGGTTTATTCGATTGATTTATCTGCTCCATCTGCTTACAAAGGGAAATATTATTTGAAGATAAACATAAAAGATAAAGAAGTATTAAATCAATATATTGCAAAAAAATTTTCATCTGCCGTTCTGCATATTAAATCTGCTGATATTGATGGCTATAGTGTATCTTTAATGCAAATTGCTGGTAATAGTAGCATTTTATATAAAACACTTTTCTCTTCAAATATTTCACAAAAAAAAGCTCTCCTTCCAATTGTTATAGAAGATATGTTAACACAATCATGTCATAAGTCTAGTTTTAATCCTATTCAGATGACTTTCTCAGAAATTAGCAGAAAAATGCTTCTAAATAAAGTAGAAGATACAAGCCACATATTTGATTTACTACGTCAATACCTCACAAATATAGATACAAAAGCTATTATGCTACAAGGTGACCTATATCCAAATGCGCTATATTTCGCACGACAATCAAACTCAATAAAAAAATTATATTATTTAAATGCCACTATTCACGGAGATTTACATGGAGACAACCTCTTTCTTTCAGAACGTGAGCACAGTTACGCTATTATAGATTGGGATATGGCCAGAGAAGATGGGTTTTTATTTTATGATACTGCTTACTTAGAGCTAAGCTTGCTCCTTCGCGTGTTTTATAATTGCCCATTGAATGAATGGGTCAATACCGTAAAAACATTAAGCAAAGAAAATTGGGATGAGTTAGATTTTAGAAATTATGAGGTAATAAAATATATTCATGAAGCTGAAGACAAGTGGATTGCTGATACCTGTTCTGAAACATTCAGTTATGTTGACAGTATGAAATATGGTCGATATCTCGCACGTGTACTTGCAGCACTGAATTATTCCGGAAAAAAGAAATTGGAAAATGATAAAAAAGAGAAATCCTTTTTATTTGCTTGTATATTCTTGAAAGAGTTATTTTCTCAGATAAACTATACTGAATGGATGGGTGAAAATGCAATAAACTGGGAATCAATATCTTTAAAGACACCTGAGGCGGAAACTGAAGAACGCAAGTTAGCAGAGCATTGTACTTATTTTTCTGACAAGCAAAAGTATATCTTGATTCGCGGCAGCACTCCTGATTTATCAGATACCGTTAATAATTATTTAGCACGAATTCCATGGACAGGAGTGGTATCTCTTTTAAATACATCAGGCGATACCCTGTATGTAAAACTTTCTAACAACAAACATATTAAACCTTTACTATTGGACGATAGTGATAATACTAAGCCTACAACTGTTTTGCAAAACGATACTACCTGGTGGATGTTTGCAGAAAATTATGATGGAAGCGACGATACTCAACCTCTTTCCTATGCATCATGGAGAAATAGACTGAGTACATTTTTACAAACAAGCGTTACAGAGATTTGTCGAAAAGTAGCCCCCCAAAGCTTAATGCTGATCATTGACTGTACTAGTTTTGCGTCAAAAGATGAATATAAAAAAGCACAGCAAATATTAGAATGGTTTGATTCTAATAAAGCCGCTGAAATTGAGACATCTGTATTAAAAATAAACACGAGCCACCAGCTAGACCAAGAAGGATTAGAAAATATCACGTTAACTGAATTTACTTTATCTATTGAAAACCTCGCTCATTATGCATCCATATACTTGCCTGGTACGACGAAACACGAAATACGCTTACCTCATATACATAAAACACTTGGAATTACCCTTGAAGAAGTCGATAGAAAATATATAACATCTTCCGTTGAAATTCTAGGTGATCACTTATTATATGGAGTCAAAAATTTGCTAACAAAAAAAGACATGTATCTTGGTAAAAAAGTCACTTGGGATGCTATCGCTAACAAAATTGCTATAGATAGGCCTGAAGTTAAGTGTTTTTATGATAAAATCGCAGATAGAATTAGTAGTGAAAAATGGGGCTGTATCAGTATTGCTCATATGCCGGGTGCCGGTGCAACAATTTTGTGTAAAACAATTTGTTGGATGTTTTGCAAAACGTATCCAACAATACAAATAGAAAAAATTAGCAATGACTTGTATGAAAGCTTAAGTAGAGTGTCAAACTACACAGGACTCCCTATTATTATTTTAGCAGATGGTGACTTTACACGAAATGATGTCGAAGCGACCGAGGTAATTTTAAAATCTAAGCT
>CAYJIE010000163.1:0-3075 GCA_964370145.1 uncultured Oscillospiraceae bacterium | reverse complement strand
ACATCAAAGATTTAGGTGAAAAACCGACATGGGAAGCTGTTGTCGGCAATTTAGAAGAAATATATAAATAATAAAACCATCGAAAAGGATTAGTTTCATGTCGTTAGTAAAGCCGATATATGTTATTATAAAATATAGAAAAATATTAAAAGCAACTGCCGGTGTTGATTTAAAAGCTAAATTTGCCGGCTCTTTGCTCGGCACTATTTGGGTATTTTTATATCCGATGCTATTACTTATGGCCTATTCCTTTATTTATATTTTTGTTTTACAAGTCAGATATGGGCAAATGAGTGAAGCAGAATATGTCTTGTTAATTTTTTCCGGGCTCATACCTTTTTTGGGATTTACCGAGGGTTTGTCTTTAAGTGTGGTATCAGTTTCTTCTAATTCTTCGCTGATAAAAAATACATTATTTCCCGTTGATATAATTCCGGTTAAAGCTGTCATCTTGAGCCAGAGTACTCAATTAGTTAGCTTTACGCTTTTATTTATAGCATTAATTATTTATGGAAAGTTAACTGTTTTTGCTGTTTTTGCTGTGCCCGTTTGGTTTTTTCAAGTTATTTTCGGCATAGGTGTCGGTTGGGTTGTATCCTGCCTTAATGTATATCTGAAAGATTTGCAAAGTATGATAAATTTAATTAATATGTTTTTAATGATGATTAGTCCGATTGCATACACGGTAGATATGATTCCTTCCGGTCTTAAACCTTTTCTTGCAATAAACCCACTCTATTACTTCATATCTGCATATCAAAGTTGCCTTGTCATGGGGCGGCTTCCTGAGATTAGTGTTATGCTTACAATTATTTTGCTGTCATCAGTAACATTTGTTTTCGGTTTTTGGTTCTTTGACAAGATGAAGCAAATTTTTTCGGACAATATTTGATGTATGCGAGAAAAGAGGATATATATGAATTCCATAGAGCTTAATTCAATCGGAAAAATGTATAAGCTGTTTGACAACACTGCTGATAGAATTGCCGATGCCTTTGGTTTTGATAATTTCAAATTCTGGGACAAATCACAAAAATATAAAGAGTTCTGGGCTTTAAGAGACATTAATTTAAAAATTAAGCAAGGTGAACGCCTTGGAATTATAGGGCGAAACGGTGCTGGAAAAAGCACATTGCTAAAAATAATAACCGGGAGTATCCAACAAACGGAAGGCCACATTAATGTCAAAGGCAAGGTTCAGGCTTTAATGCAACTCGGAACAGGATTTCACCCCGAATTCACCGGTCTTGAGAATATACGAACTTCCCTTGCATACAACGGTATTGACAAAAGGAAAGTTCGTGATATGGAAGAGGATATTATTGACTTTAGCGAATTGGAAGATTATATCAATCAACCTGTTAAGTATTATTCCGCCGGAATGTATTCACGTTTAGCATTTGCGGTATCTACAGTTTTAGAACCTGAAATATTAATAATTGATGAAGTTTTGGGGGCAGGTGATGCGGCCTTTGTGTCAAAGTGTTCGGAAAGAATGAAGAAACTGACAACCGATACCGGTGCAACTGTTCTCTTTGTATCGCACAGTATGGAGAGTGTTTTAGAGATATGTGACAATGCTATTCTTATTGAGAAAGGACAAATATCTAGCAGTGGAACGGCACTTGATATTTCAAAAATATACAGCAAAAAAATTAGAGACGAAGAGGAACTTAGGCTTAGAGCCAAAGAATTTAAGGTTAGGAAAAGAGATCTTAAAAATATAATTTCGAGCAGCGAAGCTTTAGAAATAATAATGTTTAGATTTTGCTGTGATACACCGCATCCAAAGGAAAAACATAAAATCTATTCCTGTTCACTTGATAATGGTGAAAATGAGTTTTTGCAACTAATATTAGGTGCTCCTATGGACAATGATGCGGAAAGTCCCACAAAAATAATTGATGACAGTTCCTTAATGGACTGGGGCAAAAGTGAAAGGGACAATATAGGTTACTTTCGCTATTACCATAATAATAACGGCAAAAATTGTCATGCACCGTTTTGTATGGCTGTACCAAAACATTTTTCCCTATCGAACATTTTGATAAAAGTATCGTCGGATATAGTCTCGCAAGAACTTGTGTATTTGGAGCAGTGGTGTTCAGACAGATATGTTCGTTTAGGTGCTCTTAAACCCGGATTTTTCGAGCAATCTTTTGCACTTCATTACGGTGATGTGCCCCAAGGTATAGATACTGTCGAAGAAGATATTGTCGAAGATGTTATTATCAAAAATGATGAGTCTAATTTAGCGCTCATAGACAATCCGTCAGATAGCGATGCCACACATTACCATGCGTTTGAGGAGACAAACTCAATTTACGGAAATCGTCAAGCAATCATAGAATCTGTCGATATCTTAAATAAAGACAACTTAAGTCGAAGAACTTTCTATATGGGCGAGGAATTAAAGTTTGATATACAAATTGTGGCAAAAAACGACATTCCTAATTTTACTATGGTTGTAAACATTCTTAATAGCTCTGGAAAATGTATATCACAAGTTTTTTGCAACAGCCATGATTTGAATATGCCTTGCTTGAAAAAAAACGAATCTATTAATATACGTGCTTCATATGCACCTTTAAGGTTGGGTGCCGGTGAATATATGGTGAGTATAGGAATGTTTAAGGAGTGTGATCTGAGCAGCGAGGCTGAAAACGAAGCATACTGCATCGTTGACAGAGCACTGTTTTTCAATGTGAAGAGAAAAGAGCAATTAAACAAGGAAATGGGACAATTTGCCCATGAATGCAAATGGGAGTTTAACAAGCGAATATTTACTTTCGATGCAACAAGTTTATAAGATTAAGGGAGAAAGACATGAAAGATACATTGTTAAGGAAAATCGCAAATAAAGATATTATAGTTGGAGTTGTCGGGCTTGGTTATGTGGGCTTGCCCTTAGCCGTGGAAAAAGCAAAGGCCGGATTTAAGACCATAGGCTTTGATGTTCAAGAGTCCAAAGTCAGCATGGTAAACAGTAGTGTTAATTACATTGGAGATGTTATCAATGACGACCTAAAAGAAATTGTGGAGTCTAATATGCTTTCAGCCTCATCGGATTTTTCT
>CAYJIE010000162.1:0-3094 GCA_964370145.1 uncultured Oscillospiraceae bacterium | reverse complement strand
TAAGGCCTCTTTATACTTTTTGGAAGCGTTGCACGCAAACGCTTGTTCATCATAAAATTCTGCTTGTTCAAGCATGGATTCTCTCATGGCTCCTCTTAAACTAGTAGGTTGCGTCTTATATCGTCAACTGGCTAGTTGGTTTTTTTCTTGGAAAATACCCTTTATCAATGCACTCTTCAATATAGTGGAAATATTCTTCGCTGGTTTCAAAGTGATTGCTGCTGTTCCTAGTCACTTTTGGACAGTTTTCATTTTTTATTATACATTCAGCATCTAATATCTCTACTACTAATCGACTAAACTTTAATACTGCAAATTTGCTACTTAGTTCTGTTTCAATTCTGACATTCTTTTTGCGACATTTTCCTTCTATTCGTTCTCTTTCTAAATTAGCTTTTCTGTATATTTCTTGATATCCATAAGCATTTATTGGCAAAATAATACGTTGAATTCGCAAACTCTGGTGTGATCTATACCTACAAATGAATGCTAAATTTTTTTCATGTCCAGGTCTTGTTGATTGGTCGTATCTTGGCATTGCAACTTCGGTCCCGTCCGTATATGCAATTTTCTTAAAAATCAAATCAAGTATATACAAATATTGGGTTCTTGAAGCTGTGTTCAAAACCAAAATAATAAATATAAACATTGCATTTATCATAAAAACATTCATTTGTTTCAGAGTCAAAAATGTTCCTACGCAAGCAAATAGAAATAGATGGGAGAATATGAACATCTGCGGTTTCCATGTCGCTCTTAGAATTTCACGACTTGTGTATTTTTTGTTCATTCGACAATGCTCCATCTGAAAAATTCTCACACCAACCCAAACAGCACACAATCGTCAAGAATCAGCAGGTGTCCTGTAGCCCAGTATACCACAACCACCCCAATAGGGGAATACCCCGTTGCATGGCCATCACACTTGCGGCGCATTCATGTGTTTTTTCTGCATCGAGTTGCATAAGAACTGTAGCAGGCAACGGTGATACCACAATCACCAACTAAACTGTTCAAAAACTTCCTCTTTATTTTTTTGAAAATTGGACGATAACTATAGTATGGCGAACATAGGAAAGGAATTGAATCTGTTATGATGGTACCAAATATAGGGAATCAGAGCATTTTAATGCCTAAGATAAACAGCACAAGCTTGCAACAAGTGATCAATCAGCTCAATACAAATGTTGCAAACAAGCGGAATTTTGACGTTGTAGAGCTGAGCAAAAAAGCGCAAGCCTTATTGCAAGAGCACAACGATGCCAAAGAGAACGAAAAAACACCTATGATTGACTATGAGAATTCCGAAATGGTACACAGCACCAAGTGGGGGCCTCACACCAAAGCAGAGTACGCTGAAATGTCTCTGAGCAGTCAGCGCAATGACCTCCAAACATATTCAGACCAAATAGCCTATCAAAAATCAAAATTGACCTTTACAACTGCAAAAATCTCCGAGCTTGAGCATTTCATCAATGGAACAGGCGCTCATAGCGACCCTAACATGACGAAAGAGACAGCGGAAGCCTATTTGCATAACTATACGCAAAGCATTGCCAATGATTATGCAAACTTCACCATTGGCAGGTCTCAATTTCATGCAGATGAGTTTGACGCATTGTCCGGCGGGCTTGCATCAGCGGTGTATGAAAACCCGTTACATTCACTTGATGCTGAAGCATTAGGGCTTTCTAATCTATCCGATGATCCGGAAGAAATTATGAAGGCCTTAGATCATGCGTCCAATATAATAGATAACATGACAGCAGATTTAGAACGTGCCTTTGAAGAAGCTACGGGTGGAAGGGGCTTTCAAGCGCCGGCGCAAAGTTGGAGCATTTTCGGTGGGAATTCCAGTTTAGATTTCTTTGCTTCTCAGATGGAAAACGGCTATTACATTTCCAACAATATCTCAATCTTCACCGGCGAAGCATTGGAGATTGGTATATCATCTGTATCCGACTTAGAAGTTGCGGAAATTACCCCTATCATATAAATACGACATTATCCGCTACAGTATGATCTCTGTAGCGGATTTTTCATGGCAAAAGGGAGGTGCTGGACGGACGCTGGGGAGGGGCATTAACCCTAGCATTTTTACTGGTTTGCAGACAGCACGTGCTGTGCACATTATAACCAACGCTCTTTATATGTGTCATAATGCAATATATAATTGACATTTTGCAACGTGTATGCTATTATGTGAATTGTAAGGAGGTCAAGTATGAAAAACAAGAAAATTAAAATAGCACGGATTGAATGTGATATGAAACAAGAAGATTTAGCAAATGCTGTTGGAGTGACACGGCAAACGATTGGACTGATTGAAGCAGGTAATTATAACCCCACATTAAATTTGTGTGTTGCAATCTGCAAAGCACTCGGGAAAACCCTTAACGACTTATTTTGGGAGGAATCGTAATGAAAGATGAGAGAATAATCCTATCAAAAAGGAAAATTCAGAGTGATGGTTTTATGATAGTGTGGTTTGTACTTCTAGTTTCTACACTGATCCAACAATCTTTAGGTGCATCTGTTTCACAATACATTGTTGAAACGGTTATATGGTTATCTATGTCCATATATATGCTAGTCCTCAATTTTGCTAAGGGCAATGATGTTTATCCCACAAATCACAATAAAAGCAACTCGCTTATCCTGATTCAAAGTCTTTTCACAGGGCTTGTTATTGCAATCATAAATACAACACAAAATTACCTCAAGTATAGCGAAGCAGCACAAGATGCTATTGTAATGCATGTAGTTTCAGTTGCTGTAATTAGTTTCATAAGTGCTACTATCGCGGTATTTGTTGTGCTCAAAGCACTGGCCTACTTTAATAGCAAAAACCAACAAAAAATCAATGATAAACTAGACGATGAAGAATAATAAACACTGCGCTACAGGGATAGTTCTGTAGCGCAGTGTTTATACCAATATGGATATCGGTAATAAGCAGTCAAAGCCGCTCATTGTAGGATCGTGCGATCCGATATTTATCGAGACTTGTGCTTGTTACGCAGGAAAACAAATCCAATGATTGCCCCCACGAGAGCAATCGGAGCGATTCGTACAAACAGCCATTCAAACGCGT
>CAYJIE010000161.1:0-3113 GCA_964370145.1 uncultured Oscillospiraceae bacterium | reverse complement strand
TCCATAAGTTCAAAAATTTTCACAAAGAACAGGCGACAAGTCAGTTGCTTGGTCTTTCTTTTTTCGCCGCCTGTCGAGCACCATAAAAAAGCATCTCTGTCACTCTCGCTACATGGTCTAAGTGCGAGAATTTTCTTTTCTTTGTTCACAAGTGCTTGAACATAATAAATGTCCGGAAAGCGATTTATACAAGCGGAATTTGCATAAAATCTGTAATTGTTAAATGTAACTGATGGCTCGTTGATATGGGCAAAAAACTCTCTCCTGACAACCTGATAGCCTGAATAATTAAAAGATGTGCCGAGTTCTAATACCTCTTCGTTTATAGTGTTTGGGTTGTCCATTGTGTATGTATAGTCGCTTAAGTCAAAACCACCACATATTTTCGGCTAAAATTCCGTCTATCGTCGTTGTCGTCGCTCGTAATACAGGAGTATTACGAACTCCTTCGCCTTGATATACAAAATTTTATCTCGAAACTATTGTGGCATTTTTCAACTTAAACGACTATAACTCCTCCTTGATAAATTTTTCTATTGTGTCCCGCGAGGTGGTTTTTAATCGATTGTCCGATTCAAAAAGTTGCCCCTCAAGTCTTAGTTGTGGGTCGCTACCAGCGGTTAATATTGTTTTCGGGGAATTTTGCTTTTGTATATAATATTGATGTCCGAACGAGCTGACCCATTCTCTTGGCACCGCTCGCACTTTAGCGCCCAAAACAGACAGCGGGTTTTCACTACTTTCACGGACAGAGAGCTTTGTTTGATAAATACCTCGGCTTCTTCGGCTTTGAATATATATACGAATTCACTGCCCTTTTGGAAAAGTGTCCCTGTCATACGATACTTGAACTCGCTATTCCAAGAAAATAGACAGTATAAGGTTTTTATAAATGCCGTACTTGGAATTTCTCTGGGATAATATATTCCATCGACTGGCTTTGAACAGATAACAGCATGTTTACTCTTTGGCGCAGAAACTCTTACAGCAAAACTTTGCTCCGTCGGATTTACAAGTAGTTCAATATTGTTATTAACCCCAAACTTTCTGACACAAATTACATTGAATTTTACCTTGTTATCATAAAAAATGACATATGGTCGCTCTTTCATGTCAAAAAGCTCAGAACGAGTGACTTCAAAACCACGCATATCAAAATCACCGCCGGCGACTTCTACCTGTCCGCTTTTGTTATCGCCGTTATTCTTAAACGGTGTCTCCGCTACCGCCCTATGATAATCAGCAGCACTGAATCCGGCCCATCGTGGATTGATAGTGACATACCCTTTTAACACTCCGCTGTCAATGACTTTTAGCTCGGGCAAAACAGACTTATTCTTATATTTTGCATTGTTTAGCAGATGTTGAACCGCAATAAAGTCCTCTCTTGACACTATTGCTTCATGATGATTTCGGTACAAGCTTTGTGGGCGGTCACCCCTGTTTTTTCTTGACTTGTGGCTTAAATAGCTTGGAGTAAAGGTTTTTCTTGTCAAAACATCTCCACAGTGTCTCTCATTTCTCAAAACTTGCAAAATTGTATTTGAAGTCCATGTGTTATTGCCCAAATATGTACGATATCCGACTTGCGTGAGTTTTTCGGCAATTTCGGCTGTCGAGTAACCGTAAATATACATGTAGAATATTAGTTTTACCGTTCGAGCTTCCTCGTGATTTATGATAAGGTTTCCGTTTGCATCATGTGAATATCCAAGTAATTTAGGCGTTAGAGGCAGTCCTCCGTCAAGTCTCATGCGCAACGAGGTTTCCATGCTCCGACTGCGAATGTGTGACTCCTCTTGCGCAACGGTTGCTTGAAAGGTGAGAGTCATCTGCGATTCGTCTTTGAGCGAGAAAATGCACTCGCTTTCAAAAAATACCCCAACGGGCTTTTTAAGTTCAGAAAGCATACGAACCATTCCCACGCAGTCGAGCACATTGCGTGAAAATCTTGAGACACTTTTAGTGATGATAATGTCAATGCTTCCGTTTTTACAATCGGACATCATTTTGTTGAATTCATCTCTTTTGTTAAGCGAAGTTCCGCTTATACCCTCATCAGCATAAATAGCAACAAGTTCCCAGTTTTGACGACTGCGAACATAGTCCTCATAGTATTTTTTCTGCAACTCATAAGAGGTGGTTTGTCCAATATTATCGGTTGAGACTCGAACATATACGGCGACTTTTTGCTTAATGTCGGTATCATAAAAGTCAGCTTGCTTTCTTTCGGGAATAAACTCATAGTTTTCTTTGTCAAGCTTTGTGTTTATCCTCTCTCTTATTCTCCTTTTTTGCTCTGATTTATGTAGCCTTGTGTTGTGCTCATTCATTCACACCTCCGTCTGAAAGCTCTTTACCTTGGGCAGTTGGTAAAAAGTAATCATCTCTCAAATCCTCTTGATAATATGAGGCTAAAGTAAAAATATCTTCGGAGACAAAGTATATCCCCACGGGTGAATCAAGTGCCGCAAGGATTCTCGCACAAAAAGTAAGCTCGCTCAGATTTTTTGAAACATTGCTTGCTTTTTGCGTGATAATTAAATTCACTTTCCCCTCGTAGCAGTCACTTAGTAGCTTCGACCACTCCTTCGCATTCTCCATGTTTGGGGCTACCGCACCCTCATCAACATAGAATCCAACAAAGTCCCAATTTGGGCACAATGCCAATGTATCAAGGTATTGTTTTTTATGATAGTCAAGATAATTCTTGTGCTTGGTTTGATTGTAATAGCGAATGTAGACAGCTACTTTATAATTATGTTTAGGCAGAGGTGTTTCTCTCTTTATGTTTTTAAGCCATGCCTTGTGCTCTAAAAGAACGGCATTTGCATTGTCGTCAAATGGCATATCAAAAGATAGCAGCTCTTTAACGACCGCACTGTCGTTAGTGCTATCACTGTCAGGATTGACATTGTCGCCTGATTTGCTAAATTCGAGCATAACTCATTAGCCTCCTCTTGCAGTTTTTTGTTGTATTATATCAGTGATATTCGCAAAATAAAATAGTCCATAGGTCAAGTATGATGACCTATAGACCAAATTGTTGACATCGAAGTTCAAAAGTTTAATTCTCACTCGGTAGAATTAAACTTTTGAGCAATATAATGGAA
>CAYJIE010000160.1:284-3272 GCA_964370145.1 uncultured Oscillospiraceae bacterium | reverse complement strand
GCAGAGGGAAGTGTGGTCTACCAACCACTGCACACTGAAGTGCCAACAAAGCCGAGCTACTCAGTGGAACAACTGAAGAATCCAAATGTAAAACCAAACGGAGAGCTTGAGGCAGCAGAGGAACTTGTGGCGAGAAGTCAGCCAACAGAAACACAAAAAACAAGATTTTACAGCGAACAGGCGATGTCGGCGAACGAAAGTGCAGAGCCAACAGAAGGTTCAGAAAAGAAATCTTCCATCACAATAACGGTGGGTGATGAAAGTAAAACTTACTACAAACAAGACTGCGAGCCAGATCCAAATGCGAAGATGGGCGATAAGAGGGTAAGGGACGGAATACACGAAAGGTACTTCGGAGCCAACGGAGTTGGCTTTGGGGTTATGGGTGGGTGGAATATAGCTCGAGTACCGTAGCGGTAGGCGTGGTCGTCGATGGATCCGGTGACATCAATAAACAAGTAGGATATATGGGATAGCGGAGTGGGCGCACAGACGGAAGTCTGTGCGCTCTAATGATGTGAGGAGGAAATATGAGTGACACGAAAAATCTATCGGTAAAGTTGCCGCAAAGTTTGCATGAGCAAATCTCGGATAGCAAGGATAAGAGTGGTCTGAACTTAAATGACTACATTGCGAAAATCATAACTGAATACTATGAAGGGGAAAGTGCGATGGGTAAGACTAAAACGATAGCGATACAAGTGAGTGAGGAGTTAAGAGAAAGGCTCACGGGGCAGCTTAATGAGATGGGATTAAGCCTTAAACAATTTCTAACAGAGCTAATTGAAAATGCAATAAGCGAAACGGAGGTGGAGTGATGAGATTAATAACAGAATTATACTTCAATAACATTGACCCGAACGGAAAAGGCTTCGAGCAGAATGATGACTACAACCATGCAATGCAAGTTATCGGTGATAACGAGGAACAGCTGATGAAAGTGTTGCAAGGCGAGGAAAAGTTGTTCAGTCAACTGATGAATGCAGTGTGCATTGAGATGCACACTTATGACAGTCATGGGTTGAGGGGAATGCGAATTAAAATTCGCATGGTCACGAACTTTGAACTTGGCTTCAAACTTGGAGCGAGATTCGCGGTGGAAGTGAAAGCCACCGAAGTAAGTCTTCGGTGGCTATGACGAGAGACATAAAATGTTGCCTCAAAGATAAAGTGAATTAGGAAAAATTGCCTCAGAGGAAGTTGACAAACGGCTTCCTCTGAGGGTTTTTTGTATCAAAATTTGCTATGGTGTAAACTAACAAAGCGATTTACGAATGAATTCTATCGGCTAAGGAGTCGTGCCGCACGACGGGGATACCTGTCAATGAAATTAATTTTTCAAGTAAAATTTAAATTGTAAATTTTTCCTTAAAAGTATTTACAAGAGAACATGCGTATGCTAAAATATTTTCATAAAAAGCAAAACAAAAATTCTGCAAAAATATTTTTTAAAAATGGTTTACAAAGTCATTCTAAGTGTCCTATAAAGTAAAGGGAAAGTTTTTTAAATGCAAAATTTTATTTCTGAAATTAATTCGTGGAGGTTATTATATTGAAATACAGAAAAGAGCAATCTAATCTAAAAAATTATTTTTTACTTCCAAATGAAATATTCACAATTGGCTTGTCTGCTTCTGAAATTGCCGTGTATGCTTTTCTGCTTTCATGTGAGGACAGAAAAACTTTTAAGTGTCACCCAAGCTACAAAACTGATTGATAAAGCCAAAGTAAACTTTGGCTTGCGCGGTGCAGATGACAACGAACACTGTGAGAAAACATGTGCAGGCACTCGAAGAAAAGTGTTTGATTGAAACTGCTCCGACGAGTGTTATCTCACATGAGGGACGAAAGCAAAATGGAAATCTGATGTATACGATAAAACCTATCATAGAGGCGGTAGAGCTTTATCATTCGGTTTCGTTTAAGGAGCTTGAGAAGTTGAAAGTTGCTGAAAAGTTGCGTGTAAATCAGAAAGAAGAAAGTGCTTGAAAGTTGAAATTTGAAAGAAAAAGTTAACGAGCGAAAAAGGGTGAAATTATTAGCTTGAGAAGTTGAAAATAGGCGAGGTAAAAAACACACAAAATTGCTATTTTTAACTTGTGAGGAAGTTCAATGCAATGCTCGGCGATGTCGGGCGATTGTACACGGTTTGTGCGACTTTAATCCACGGAATAAGGTAAAGTGACCTTGCAAGGGGTATTCTGCGAAAAAAACGCCTTTGTCGAGCAAAGGCGTTACGCTTAGTGAGGGTTGTTTGCCAAAGGACAAAAATGGCTTTTGGCAGTGAATTTCGGTGCGACTAAAAGAGCAGGAGAAATCCAAGCGGTTTGCAAAACCGCTTTGTGCACACTTGCGCCCCTTTCGGCTCACATCGTCCGGAGACGCCTCGTGAGCGAGGCTTTGCCAGTAATGTCGTTCGCTTTGAAAGCGCAACGACATAGGGAAGTAGGCGTGGTTGAGCGGTTTGTTCAAATTACAAAGTCCATTCTTTTCCACCGCATTTAGGTGCTGTAAATGGGGGTTTGGTGCTGTAATAGGTGCTGTGAACTCGAGTTTTCCGCAGTAAATGGCTGTTTTGAGGGTGCTGTTTAGGTGGTCGGTTAGGTGGTCAACTCCTGTTTAAGTGTGAGTGATAAGTGAGGTTGGAATGGGGAAGTAACAAGTTTTTAGAATAAATCTTGTTGCTTATTATGAATGGATTTGACAATAAAATTGTGGTATTGTTGATTTGTAAAAGACAAAATTGGAGTGGGCTTATGGCAAAGAGGCGAGCGAGTGGTGAGGGCGGTGTGTCTAAACGCAAGGATGGAAGATGGGAAGGTAGGTTCACGATTGGCAAAGATGAAAACGGAAAACCTATTTGGAAAAATGTCAAAGCCAATCTGCGATTGGCTATGCAAAAACACAGGCGGAGTGCAACGTGCTTTGAGTGTCCCACTCAAAGCACGTAAGAAAAGATGAAAAAGGCGATGGATACATTCAAAAATG
>CAYJIE010000160.1:0-274 GCA_964370145.1 uncultured Oscillospiraceae bacterium | reverse complement strand
CAGTGCGAAAACTGTACGGAATATCCACCAGATAATTTTGTCTGCACTTGAAGTTGCGAAGTCTGAAAAGCTCATAGAAAACAATGTCGCTGAGAGTTGTGCACTGCCTAAAGTCGAGCATGTGGAAATGAAAACATTGACACAAACACAATTGCAAGCATTTTTCGATGAGGCGAAACGCAGTGGAGTATATGAGATGTACTACATCGTTATAGCGACAGGGCTTAGGCGAGGGGAGTTGCTTGGGCTAAAATGGGGCGATGTGGACTTTGAG
>CAYJIE010000159.1:0-3288 GCA_964370145.1 uncultured Oscillospiraceae bacterium | reverse complement strand
GATTAATGGATTTCACATTCACTAATTGACTTTTTATTTGAACTATTGTAGATAGCAATGAGGTTAAATGCTCATTTCCTTCAGCTTTTTTCTCTACATCAGATAGTGAACTTAGCGCATTGTCAATTTCTCCTTCTAATTTATCTGGATTAAAGGATAAAATGTCTTTAACTTTAATTTCTAATTCTTCTATTTGAAGATTTAGCTTTTTGATTTCTTCATTTTTATCAATCAATATATTGTGATGTTCGTGTTGTAAAAGGGTTAAAAATCCTTTTAATGAGTTTATAGTAAAATTTAATTCTGCTTCAAATCCGCCTTCTGAAAAAACACCAAAGCTTATACAATCGTTTGAGGAGGATATGCTATGCAGGTATTGCTCTAACTCAAGATTATCTACTCCAAACAACTCTTCTACTTTACTTTCATGAAGATGAAATTCTAAGTTATCATCTAATCCTTTATATAAATTATGTAAAATCATTACTTTTTTTTCGGGCGTAAAATCAAAGCTCATTTTCGCATACCTGTCCTTCAAATTATTTATTAGCATATTATAACATTCATTTATGCTATTTTCAATATGCCATAGATAGAGCTAAAAAATGTTTATTACAGAAACACAAATAAGAGATTGGTTAAAGTTTGAAGGACATTACAAATAGTCAAACAGAATTATTATACTAAAAAACAAAAGAGGACTAATATGCCGACTGTTACACAGACAACACAGAAATATTTTTCACAGGTGTTTGAGAACACCGCAAGCACGGTGACAACCAGCCTTGCGAACTGGAAAGGCTGGTTAACCACCGCAGGAAAACTCTACAAGTACCTTTCCACGAGCAACGTATGATTTACGCACAAAAGCTCGATGCAACAGTTTGTGCCGAATACGGCTTGTGGAACGACAAAATGAACAAATATGCACGACTCAAATGCTTATGTTGGTTGTATGACAAATCTATTTGTGATATTATAACTTAAAAGAAAGGTGGGTGAATCAATGAGTACATATTTTGGGATTTTTGAATTGCATTATCCTTTAAATTGCAAAGGTGATGTTGTAGGAAAAAAATACACAACTACAATAGGTGACACAAAAACAAATCTTCATTTTCCAGTAGTGAATATAGCAGAAGACAAAACCCCTAAGCATGAGTTAGACCGTTTTTCTTTTGAGATTAAAGCACCTATATTTTCATCAAGAAAATACCAGTTTTTAAGTAAAACTAACTGGGGGCGAGTTTATTCTTATAACAGTATTAATGGAAAAGTAATTGGAATTAATATCAATTCTATATTAGTATCATTTGAACATGATGATGACGACGACAAAAAAACTAAATACAATAATATTGTTGCTAACAAAGAAAAATGGGAAACTCAACTGAACGAAACATTAGATCTTAAGGGGAAATATGTATATGAAGACGTTTCTGGTGAAGAACCCTACTGCAACTATTTTGAAAAACCCTACGATACTGATCCTCGACAATCCAAAAACTACGGTGAATTGTATTTTACAGATATAAACAAACTAAATATTATTGCGGTACATGTGCAATCAACAGATAATGCATCAGATGATGAAGGGCTTTCTATTGTATTTGATGGTATTAATGTTACGAAAGCTCTAAAAGAAGAGTATGAAATTTACCTAAGTGGTATAAAAAGATATAAAGAAGGTAGATATAGGCACGCAATAATGGATGCAATTTCAGCATGTGAACTTGCGATTACAAAGAAAATAGTTGAACACTGTAATGAGTTGCGAATTGATGGAAAAGCTATATGCAAAAACAGAAGTTTAGGTGATAAGTTTAATTTTCTCAAACATATTGGCGTCCAACTTGCAACAGAAAATCCTGAAAGAGAAATAGTTAAACTAAGGAATGATATGTTCCATGCGCGTAGAACAGATTTCACCAAAGAAGAATGTAAAATTTTGTTGCAATTAGTATTGAAGTATTTGACTCTATACATAACAAACTTTTATGAATAAATGCTTTAAATCGCATTTGCAAGTACTGTTATAGAACTTTGGTTTTGAATGATTAAGAAATAATGAAAATACGGGAAAACATGAGAGATAAATATAAAGAAGCCACCGAATATGATGACTTCTTTCATGGTCTGGGTGTCCATCTAAGTTGTCTCCAAAAGTAAAAAATACAGGGTATCTTGAGATTATCTTAATGACCTACAGTTATGTTCACAATGAAATAAACACAGAAGCGTTTCCAAACACAATACCTATTTTCAACCCTAATATTATGACGGGTAAAGGCAGAGGTAAATATGCCTATAAAGATTTTGTGCGTGCTGATGCGGAGCTGTTTTTGCGAGAGTCCATCACAAAAGAATTGGGCATGAAAATAATATATATATCGTAGCAAGCAATCATCGCCTTAATGGGAATATTAATAACTTATATGACAAGCATGGTTATGGCAAAAATCAATGCAAAAATCAATGTATGTTAGCGTGGTAAAGACACTTCATTACGAGGTGTCTTTTCTTATACAAAAAACAAGGAGGAAAAATTGAAAACAAAAGTAATTGCACTAGCAAATCAGAAAGGCGGGACGGGTAAGACGACAACGTGTTTAAACCTTGGAATTGGACTCGCCCGACAGGGAAAACGGGTTATCCTCATTGACGCCGATGCTCAAGCCAATTTGACGGATGCGCTCGGTTGGCATGACCCCGAAAGTCTGGAAACAAATCTCGCAACCATTATGTCAAACATTATTGAGGACAAGCCGTTTGATAAATTAGCGGGGATTTTGCACCACGAGGAAGGTGTGGATGTACTGCCTTCAAGCATCACATTGTCGGCGATGGAAATGTCGCTTATAAACTGCATGAGCCGTGAAGTTGTGCTTAAAAACTATGTGGATGCCATCAAAAACGACTATGACTACGTGCTTATTGATTGCAGTCCCAGTCTCGGAATGATAACAATAAACGCTCTTGCATGTGCGGACAGCGTAGTAATTCCCGTCCAAGCACATTATTTGCCCGCCAAAGGCATGACCCAGTTGCTCGAAACAATCGGCAAGGTTCGCAAGAATATCAATCCCGGTTTAAAGGTTGAAGGTGTGCTTATCACCATGACGGATGAGCGGACGAATTTTACAAAGGACATATCTTTTATGTTGCGGCAAAATTTCGGCAATCAACTAAAGATATTTAAGACCGAAATACCGCAAGCAATTCGTGTAGCGGAAAGCAGTGCCGAGGGAAAGAGCGTTTATGAACACGACAAATCGGGCAGGGCGACCC
>CAYJIE010000158.1:1003-3323 GCA_964370145.1 uncultured Oscillospiraceae bacterium | reverse complement strand
ATGCAAGACAAAATTCCCATCACTTATACCATTAAACTTTGCAAGTCTTCTTTTAGCAAAACTCCAAAATGATTCTATACCATTTACATGACTTTTATCACGCACAAATTCATTTTTTGAATGATAAACTCGATAATGGTTGTATCCGTTGAGAATAAGGCCGTCATAAGCCTTCCATCCATCAGTGTGAATTGTGCTTCCTTCTAAAATATTCCCTTGAATGATTGGTAACAGCTCTTCTCTGGAACATTGCTTAACTATGCTAACGAATACTTTGCCGTCTCTCTTAAGCAGCCCAAATACTGGAGTCTTGCCTGCCGCTCCTCTGCCTCTTTTTCCTCTTATTCTTTTGGCTCCAAAATAGCTCTCATCTAACTCAAATTCGCCATATTCTCGGACTTGTTCTGATAACGAATATTTTAATATTTTTTCTTTGAAGCAATTGTGATATTTATTAATTGTGTTGCGATTTATACTCAATAATTGACTTGTCTCTGTTGCTGTTAAGTCCATACTAAAACATTCAATTATTTTTTTTATTCTGTATTTGCTTAATCTGTTGTATTTCATGATCTTTAATCACTATATCCAAAAAAGATACTAGTCAAGACCCAATCAATTTATACGGCGGCGAATGCCGAACTAGGAATGCAAAATCTTATGGATTTCTCTGAAAAATGGGATAAAAAACACTCATATATCAGTAAAAGTTGGCTGGATAAATAGGAACAATTATCAACTTTTTGGAGCTATCCTGCTGAAACCAGACGATTAATTACACCACGAATCCCATTGAGTCGTCTAATCGGAGTATGCGGAAAATTACTAAAAACAAGCCCACATTTCCGAGCGAAGATGCCCTTTTGCAGGAGCCTTTTCCTGGAAGAAAACTTGAAAAAAATGGACGTTTAAAGTGCACGACTGAGGTATAATTTACTCACAGCTGACGATTTTGTTTAGCGAAAAATTAAACAAAATCGCTGCGTGAGTAATATCAGGTTTACACAAAACTATTTACAGTTCCAAATTTGTTCTAGCTGTGATATGAATTCACTCTTTTTAGCATCCCATACATGCCGTTCAAACCGTTTTTCAATCAATTCTATGCTACGAATTTTACAATCATTTACAAGACCTTCAGGAAGGCTTGCATCTATAAGGCTTGCATCTATAGCGAATCCTAATATACGATGAAAATCATCAACCTTCATTTCCTCCGTATCGTTTATTTTGTTTAAAAAATGCGTCGCATCGGCGACAAAAATTTTTAGTTTGTTTAATTTTTCAATATATTGTGGAAGCATAACCGTAATTGGCTCTATGACTCGAATTACATATTCTATATGTTCTACAGGATTTTGTAACCCATAACAAAATCTAAAATCCCGTATAAACCCATTAATGTAGCGCTCCAAATGGGTTATTGAAGTGAGAATGCTTTTCTCTCTAGAATTCAGAGATTGATGTCTATCTTGCTTTGCCTTTGCAGCAGAGTATTCTTCTAAAGATTGCTGTAATTCCATAGCAGCTTTACATATAGTAGCAGCGCTGGATGCAGTCATGCCACCTTCAATCCACGGATTAAATACTTGCAAAACTCGTTTCTGCCCAATTGAAACCGATTGCTGCGGTGGTAATGCGAATTTGTACTCAGTGTGGTATTGAATGAGATTATCGAAGTCTCCTTTGATACCACGAGTATAATGACAATCATCCAATTTAAAAGGACGGAACGATGATATTAAAATTGTAACAGGAACAGGAAAGCTCGTTGGAAAAATATGAAGCCGATCTAGTTTATCAAATAGCAAAGCATTGACAGATGATTGAAGCCTCTGTTGCATATTGTAGCACGTAGCAAAACATTTTGAACACATATCATTATACGTTACTATGTCAAGCGTAATTTGAGGATTGTTTTCAAAAAAAAACCCAATTTCAGATGTGTGCATTTTCGAAATAAGGCCATCTACTAATTGATTTAAAATTTCTGCATCTGTTAGCATCTTAAAAAGCACAACTTGTTCGCAGTGCAATATTTTCCCTAAATTTGACGAATGTGGTCGCATTGAAAAACTAGACGCTTCCGTAGAGGTCATCTGCTTTAAATCATGATGATCGGAATCTAGTACACTTATCGTGACACCCAATTCATAGAGTAATCCCCATTCCCGCGTATACTCTTCAGAAATCAAAAATGCCAGAAAACGTTTTATTAAATTTTGCCTATATGTAGAATCCGGATGCATTCTATCTCCAACAAACATGTCAGGAATTGCCATTATTACTCGCCCATCAGGCTCTTTTAGAGGATTCTCTA
>CAYJIE010000158.1:0-993 GCA_964370145.1 uncultured Oscillospiraceae bacterium | reverse complement strand
TTAAGTGTGCGAAATCACAAAAAACACTGCTTCTTCTTTGTGGCGAGCCACCATAAGCTGAAATGGCAATTGCTGCAATATTTTCTTGTTGTTTCCTACCTGCATAATCCTTAGCAGCAGCTACTCTATTAGCAATGATTTTGTGGAAAGCACAAGATATCCCTTTGGCCTCTAACTCACCAAGACTTGTCCAACTTGAATAGTAAGGATCATCCGTCCGTTTAGCTCCAAAAGAGTGCCAATTTACAAAAAGAAAAAACACAAAAAACAGAGTTAATAACTTGCGTGCCATATACTATACCCTCTACTCAGATTCTAATATTTCTTTTGCCGTAATTTGTAATTTATCGACAATATCTGTTGTGGAACCATCAAAAGTTAACGTACCAAGAGCTCTGCTGGCACAATATGTTAAATCATTTTTGCTACCATGGAAATTTCCCTTAAGCGCTGAAATCAAAAGCAACATTATTGCATTGTTTCTTAATTCTTCTTTGATTCCATTAGTATATTTGTTAGACATTCTATGCAAATATTGATATAGACAAAATTGAGCAACCGGACTGCCTTTTTTTAATGCATCATTCTTTACGTCAGTCCAATTTATAACACCTCCTCCACCGTATGCGGAAGCTGTACTAGTTGAATGAGAAACACCTTCTTTTGTAATATTATATACTAAATTCCAATCGACTCCACCTAGTATCTCTGATCGGATCATAACATCTTCCGTTAAAACATGCATTGCTCCAAACGTTTCACAGCAAGTTAACACAGAACAACACGCAACAGCGATTATTTCACTTTTCCTTAACATAAATCACCTCAATTAGCATAAGTTAACGTATTTTAACACACTTTAATGTTTAAGCACAACATATTTTTCATTATACAACATTAAAATAATTAAAAACCAAAATCATTGATTAATTGATATCTGATATACGAGGCTTTATAGTCTTAAGTTTGTGTGCAATAATGGTAGAAACGAAG
>CAYJIE010000157.1:2563-3447 GCA_964370145.1 uncultured Oscillospiraceae bacterium | reverse complement strand
CGAGAGGCAGTAGCAGACTATGTAAGGGCTCACCGAGGTTGCAAAGTAGGAGCACATCAAATTATTATTGCAAGTGGAATACAAAGCTTAATCTCTATGCTTATTAAAATTTGTGGTGCTAGTTATGAGCATGCATATTTAGAGTCTCCGGGCTACAAAAAAGCTCAGTATGTATTCGAAGATTACAAAGTGCCTATTAAAAAGATTAGCGTTAATAAAAACGGAATAAACATAGAAGACATAAAGCATAAAAAAAGTTATATATATGTAAGTCCTTCTTTTCAATACCCCATGGGAAACAGCATGACAATTGATAAAAGGCACGAGCTAATTAAGTATGCAGAATCTAGTAAATCTTTAATAATAGAAGACGACTACGCCGCCACAATACGCTACGACTCTAAGCCAATATCTTCACTTATGGGACTTGATATTTACGACAACACTGTGTACTTAGGCTCTTTTTCTAAAACATTTTTACCCTCTTTAAGAATTAGCTTTATGATACTTCCAAAGAAGCTATTGCCGAACTACTTTGCGCTTAAGTCAAAGTATACACACACTTGCTCGAAACTTGACCAACTTACTTTAGCAAGCATAATATCTGGCGGATTTATGGAGAAACATCTCAAAAAAATTAATGCTCTTTACAAGCAAAAAAACTTGGTTATAACTAAGTATATTAAAGAGCACTACAAGAATAAACTTATAGTAAACAACAGTCAATCGGGCTTTCATATCATACTTTCTTGTAAAACAAAAAGAGCCTATGAAGCTAAAGAAGAGCTTAAAAATGAGTTTTTGCTTATTGATATTATAAGCTATGAAAATGAAAATCTTACCTTCTTGTTAAGCTATAGTGGCCTTGATGTTGAAGAGATACC
>CAYJIE010000157.1:0-2553 GCA_964370145.1 uncultured Oscillospiraceae bacterium | reverse complement strand
ATTAGTTGAATAGTATATTATTAATATTACATTCAAAAATTAACAAAATTTAATATTTTTTACAAAAATCTTTACTATAAATTAAAGCTGTGATATAATTTAGTTGTAAAAACAATTGTTTTCGTGGTTTTTAGTATATTAACTTGAAAGCACTAACAGCTCTCAAAACAAAAACCGTATATGCAAAGTCAAATTATATTTAACTTTTAGCTTTTTATCTTGCTTTGTGTTGTGTTTTCTAAACTTAGTATACTATGATCATATAAATTTTAAAGGGGTGAGTTTTATGACTGAATGGTGGGAAGCTTTAAGTACTTTAGAGCGAACACTTGTGGGAATTGCTACGTTTTCTACCATTGTTCTTGTAGCGCAAACGGTGATGATGTTTTTCTCTTCTGTAGCACCAGACACCGAAACAGACTTTGACTATATGGAAGATTCTCCTGCTGGCTTTGACATTGGAAGCCTTGAGATATTTACTGTTAGGGGTGTTTTAAGTTTCTTTTGTATTTTTGGTTGGTCGGGTGTACTGTTTTTAAGTTTAGATTGGCTTTTTATCATCGCACTTATTGTGGCCTTTGTTTTTGGAGTGGGCTTTATGTATTTAACTGCTTATTTGTACGCTTTCTTTTTATCGTTACAGGCAAAAGGAAATATGGATATAGAGAATACAATAGGCACTGCGGGCACAGTCTATTTAAGAATTCCCTCTCAAAGAAAAGGTACTGGAAAGGTAAGCATCATAATATCTGGCAGACTAAAAGAGTTTGATGCAGTTACAGATGATAGTGAAGATATTCCGACAGGCTCAGACATAACAATTAGCGACGTGTTTGCTGAGAACGTTTTATTAGTTAATAGAAATTTACAGCTTGAAGAGTAAGTTTTTAAACTATATATTGCCAGAAAGGGTGATATGATGATGTTTTTTTCAATAATGGGCATAATTCCTATAATTGCGATAGTTGCAGTTGTAGTTGTAGGGGTTGTTATAGTAGCAGTAGCTAAAAATAAATAAGGAGTGTATTTAAATGGAAGTTTTAATTTTACTTGCGGTCGTGGCGTTTCTTTTAGTTTCGCTATTGGTTTTTCTTGTCTCAAGGTACAAAAAGTGCCCTTCAGACAAAATTATGGTAATTTATGGTAATGTTGGTAAAAACGACGACGGCACAAATCGAAGTGCAAAGTGTATTCACGGTGGTGCAGCTTTTATAGTACCTGTTGTTCAAGCTTATTCATACTTAGACTTAACACCTATTTCTATTCAAGTTGACTTAACAAATGCGCTTTCACGCCAAAACATTCGTATTGACGTACCGAGTAGATTTACAGTAGGTATCTCTACAGAAGATTACATCATGCAAAATGCGGCAGAAAGACTATTGGGTCTAAAACTTATAGAAATTCAAGAGCTTGCAAAAGATATTATCTTCGGTCAATTAAGGCTAATTATTGCCACAATGGACATAGAAGAGATTAACACAGACAGAGATAAGTTCTTAGAGTCTGTTTCAAGAAATGTTGAGACAGAGCTTAAAAAAATTGGTTTAAGACTAATTAACGTTAACGTTACAGACATTACAGACGAGTCTGGCTATATTTTAGCTCTTGGTAAAGAGGCAGCTGCTAAAGCTATTAACGACGCTAAAAAATCTGTTGCAGAGCAAGAGAGAGACGGTTCTATTGGTAAAGCAAACGCAGAGAAAGACCAACGTATTAGCGTTTCAGAGGCCGAGTCTATTGCTATTATGGGTGAGAATGAGGCTCAAGTAGCTATATCTTTAAGTAATGCACAACGTAGAGAAAAAGAGGCTGAGTCTTTAAAAATTGCTACTAGTGCCGAGAAAATTCAATCTGCTAAAGCTTTGGAAGATGCATATGCTGCAGAGAAAGAAGCAGAGCTTGCCCGTTCTGCAAGAGAGAAAGCAACACTTGAGGCAGACGTTATTATTAAAGCAGAAATTGCTAAGAGAAAACTTGAGCTTGAGGCTGAGGCCGAGGCCGAGCAAACTCGTAGACGTGCAAAAGGTGACGCCGACGCTATATTCATGAAAATGGAAGCAGAGGCTCGTGGTATTCAAGAAATTCTTACAAAACAAGCTGCTGGTCTTTCTGAGGTTGTTAAAGCCGCAGGTGGAAACGCAGACGACGCACTTAAACTTATGCTTACAGATAAAATGGAAGAGTTACTACGTATTCAAGTTGAGTCTATTAAGAATATTAAGTTTGATAAAATTACTGTTTGGGACGGCGGAAACGGCACAGACGGCAAAACATCAACAGCAAATTTTTTGTCTGGCATGATGAAGAGTATTCCTCCTATTAATGACATGTTTGACATGGCAGGCATGAATTTACCTAAATACTTAGGTGATAACAAAACTGAAGTAGCTACTGAAGTTGAATAATAACTAGCAATAAAAGTATTTTAACCACCTAAGTTCACATGGTAAACTCAGGTGGTTTTGTTTATTATAGTAGCATTAGTATAGTAAATTAACTTGAAAACCTAACAGACCTAAGGAAAAAGAAAAGAGAAAAAATTGCTTTATT
>CAYJIE010000156.1:0-3455 GCA_964370145.1 uncultured Oscillospiraceae bacterium | reverse complement strand
CAATTGTTTTATGCTTGATAAGTCATGAGAAACAAAGACTATCGTCGCTCCATTTTGTTTTATCTCTTCCATTTTACGAAAACACTTATTTTGAAAAAATATATCCCCCACACTAAGTGCTTCATCCACTATCAAAATATCGGGCTCCACATTAATGGCAATGGCAAATGCAAGTCTAGCAAACATGCCGCTTGAATACATCTTTACGGGTTGATAAACAAATTCTCCAATATCCGCAAACCCAGTTATCTTAGGCACACGCTCATCCATCTCCTCTTTAGTATAACCCATAATCGTGCCATTTAGATAAATGTTCTCCATGCCTGTCATTTCGACATTAAAACCTGCTCCTAATTCCAACAGTGCCGATACTTTGCCGCTCACCTCAACAGTTCCTGATGTTTGAGTAAGCACGCCTGTCAATATTTTGAGCAATGTTGACTTGCCTGAGCCATTTTGTCCAATTATTCCAAGTGTTTCACCCTTTTTCACCTCAAAGCTTATATCATTTAGTGCATGAAATTCGCGATGATATTTTTTTCGAGTAAGACTTAGAGCCTCCCTCATGCGGTCTTTTTTATCATCATATATTGGGTATACTTTAGTTAAGTTGCTAACTTTTATTGCTAAGTTACTATCCATTTTTTCTCCTATAATACATCTGAAAAATGCGGTCTAAGTCGCTTAAAAACAACAGCACCTGCCACAAAAATTATTAATGTGACAACCCAAAAATAAACGGCCGAAAGCTCATAATTCCAAAACCAAACATGATCAACAAACGCATCTCGATATCCTCTACATATATAAAACATGGGATTAAGTTTCAATACTTTTACAACGGCTGGAGACATCGTGTCAGGAGACCAAAATATTGGAGTCATCCAAAAACCTATTTGGATAAAAATATTTACGATATTGGCAACGTCTCCTGAGAATGCCGATATCGAGGACAACAGCCACGCAAGCCCCGTCAATAAAATCACAGTGCATCCAAAGTAATAAATTACTTGTAAATTATATACGGACAAGCCAACATCGTACACCACTACCAAAAATAAAATAACTCCGATAAATGCAAGATGCACAAAAGTCGAAGAAATCACCTTCACGAGCGGTATCAGGCTGACTCTAAAGTTTACTTTTTTGACAAGATAACTGTATTCTTTTAAGCTGTTTGTCGAGGCATTAATACACTCTGTGAAAAAATTCCATGACAAAAATGACGGCACAAACCATACAATAAACGGCACGCCGTCCACAGGCGCAGAACGAAATCCGATTTCAAACACGAACCAGAATACCGCAATTGTGACGAGCGGCTGTACAAATGCCCAAACAGCGCCTAGAAAAGAGGTCAAGTGCCTTGCCTTGAAGTCGTTAATTGCGAGCTTCCATAGCATATTACGGCTCCGCCAAACATCAGCTAAAAAAATGATAAAATTCCTTATAGTGCTCACATTAATCTCCGATTTCTCCTAAATATCTCAAAAGGGCATTGTCCCACGCAGGGAGTCTCATAAATCCGTTTTCGTCAAGACTCCTTTTACTTAGTATTGAATTATACGGACGCGCGGCTCTTGTCGGATATTCGCTTGTAGGGATATGGTTTATCTCACAAGCAAGCCCTGATTTTCGCATTATTGCCTCAGCAAATTCTGCCCATGAACAAAAACCTTCATTTGTAGCATGATAAATACCATACTTCTCAGTAATAATCATATCGCAAAGCAAAACCGCTAAGTCGGCTGTGTATGTTGGCGAGCCTATTTGATCAGATACAACACTTAGTTCTTCACGCTCGCTTCCAAGTTTTATCATTGTTTTGACAAAGTTGTTTCCATTTACTCCGAACACCCACGATATTCGCACTATGAAATGTTCTTCAATAGCGTCCTTTACGGCAATCTCACCATCTAATTTTGTTCTACCGTATACTCCATTAGGCGCAACTGCGTCATGAGTTTCGTAAGGCTTATCACCCTCCCCAGAGAAAACGTAATCCGTGCTGATGTACATCAGCTTAGAACCAATTTCCTTGCAAACAACAGCGATGTTTTTAGTACCAACAACATTTACTAATTCACACAGTTCAACATTCTCTTCTGCCTTATCAACAGCTGTATAAGCAGCGCAGTGGATTACGGCGGAGGGTTTTATTTTTTTTATGTAATTATTGACAGCTTGTGTATCTGTAATATCGAGCTCAGATATATCTACGCCGATACAGGGCAAGGCTCTGCGCTCAAGTTCTTTTATTACATCATAACCAAGTTGTCCCGAAGCACCTGTGACTAAGATCATACATCACACTAATCCTTTCTTAATTTGATTTATTACAAAATTAAACACAACGCTCGGCATGAATGGTACAAAATACTCAAATAAAGCTACTTGTTTTCCAAATCTTCTGTGTTTAAACATAATTGCAAAAGTGGTTAGTGATGGTCGATAGAAATACTGTGTTTTTGCTTGTGACCATGCAACCAAACTCTTTAACTCGTGTTCGTCATTAGCAGAAAGGTGATAATTTTTGCTTTTTTCTGCAAATTCTTGCACTGCAAGATAGAGTCGCAACACCCTTTCTTTATAGAAAGTTGTTTTATCAGATATACCGTGTAACAATCCTGTTTGATTGGCACCGTGCCTACGATAATAAAGCAAAGGGTTGCTAATAAATTCAATTCTTCCGTATAGGCCTGCAATAGCTGCAAGCCATTGATCGTGCACAGAATTTGTGCCAAAAGGAAGGGCAGCTTTTGCAATATCTGAGCTTACTAATGAGGCGCAACCTGTAACAAAATTTCTTGCAATAATTCCGACAGCGAGGCCATTACCTTCGCGAAATTCATGTCTTTTGTGAAATTTACTTATGGAATCTGAAAGCACTTCACCCTCGCCGTCAATGACATACATATCACTGCATACTAGCGGTGAGTCAGTTTCCTCAAGTTTATCCACCATAACAGAAATTTTATTTTCACACCAAATATCGTCATGGTCACAATAAGAGAAATATTTACCCTGACCAAGCTTTGTTAACTCTTCAAAAGCAAAATTTGAACCCATGTTTTTTTCGCCGCGATAAAGAGTATAGGGAAAGTTAGTAATACAGTGCTTGATTAAACTTTCGTCAACGGGATCTTCTGGACAATCGTCCCAAATGAGCAGTTCAACATTCTCATAATTTTGTTTATCAAGAGAGAGGAGTTGCTCGCTAAACCACTTTTCATTCGGCTTATACGCCGCAAGTAAAATTGATACAAGTGGTTTATCTTCCCTCGTACATTTTTGCGTAGTAGTTTTTGTATTCTCCACTGATTATATTCTCCCACCATGCTCTATTGTCAAGATACCACTTAACAGTCTTCTTAATTCCTACGTCAAATTTCGTCGCTGGAAGCCAGCCGAGTTCTCTGTGTATCTTAGTCGGGTCAATTGCATATCGCATATCA
>CAYJIE010000155.1:0-3458 GCA_964370145.1 uncultured Oscillospiraceae bacterium | reverse complement strand
CCCCCCCCCCCCCCCCCCCCCCCCCCCCCCCCCCCCCCCCCCCCCCCCCCCCCGTAAAATTTACCCCTATCAGCAATAATGCGTGGACTGAATTAAAAAATATTGTAGGTTACTGTGCTTCTTCAACTGGAACCGGAGACTTTAATGGTCATTCACAAGTAGTAACTGTATCGATTAAATATAGTGATGGTTCTATAGAAGAAATAGCTCGAAGTACTGGGAGCGGGTCACGATTGCGTCCATCATTTGCTCACGTTGAAGGTACTTTAACAAAAAAACAGCAACAAGGAATAGCTATTATGTACAGTGTAGGTGGAAATGGAAGCGAAAGTAGACAGAGTCAAGGTGGTGCATTTCGGTTAGATTAAAAAACAATTAGAAAGAGAGGTAATTTATGATACATACAAACGAACACAAACCAATAGTTTTTAAACCTGTAGTTAAAATGTTTAACAAAGGTGAATATGTCCGTTTAGCATATACTGTTTGGGAAACATTTTATAAGAACATGGTTGAACGAGGTATTAGAAGTTACTCTACATACAATGGAAAATACATGCCACATGATGGTGATGATATGTCCGCTAGTTGGAGTCAAAACTATAGCGATAAAGTTCCAGAAGATACTTATCAAGCTCTGATGATTTTTAATAGTTCAAAAGTGATTGAAATTAAAAATGATGGAACTAATACGATATGGTTTGAGGGATATGATGAATTAGGGCAGCGATATGAATGGAAAATGTGCCACTGTATCGATATTTTAGTTAAAAAAGAACAAATAGTAATGTTAGGTGAAGCGATTGCAACGGTATCTGAAAAAGGCATTGAAAGCAATGGTGATACTTCTCATGTTCACTACGAGGTTAGAGTTGACGGCCAAGTTAAGTCTATCGGGGAGTGGGTAGCGGGTTTCTTGCCTATGCCTGATATTAGATACTCAGGAGAGGAGTTTGAAAAAATGGAATTAAATCAAGGATTGAATAAAATTAAATATAACAACAAGGAATACAGCGTGTATAAAGCTCCTAAAGAGGCTTTAATAACATTAATTTCATTACCAGGAAATGAAGTAATGAAATATGATGATGTTGTTGATTATTTTGAAAATGTATTAAAAAAAGGAAAAGTTTTATCTTTTACTAATGGGTATTTCTTTGAGAATACAGGAGATTCAAATTATGGTGAAGAATACACTCGCAGACAGGGAGTTAATGTCAATGATACAACATTAGGGCCTAAAGATAAGAACTTTAAACCGTACAATTCTGCAGGCGATAAAGCATATATGGATTATGTTATCGATAACGAAAGAAAATCGCATCAAGGAGATTTTAATTCTTGGGACTGGCAAGATGAAATATATAGAATGTTGGGAGTTGGACCGCGTTCTATTCCGGTGTTTAATGGAGAGCGAAGGGAACTATATTCCCCTAGAGCAGTTAGCTTTAGCGGTTTAAAGAATAATTATGATAGTTCATTTGTCATTTTGTATAAAGATGGTTCATTTGGTTTAGGTCATTGTGATCAAACAAATCATTATGAAGTACAGGATTTCACAATGTTGTATGATTTTTATGACGTTGTTATTAATGATGGTGGCGGATCTGCGCAAATGAAAGATGTTAAAAATACAGGTCGTAAGTGTCCGAATTGGGTTGTAATATACATTCCTAATGAGGTTCCAACGCCAGAACATACTGAATGTGAAATGAATTTAGAAGTAGCGTATAAAGAGGTTGAAACACTTAAAATTGCTTTAGACGCTCAAGGCGCAGAATTAGCAAAAGCTAATGATACTATTACCTATCAAAACTCAACGATTACTGAATTAAAATCACAAAGAAAAACTGCTGAAAGCCATATTATTGTAATAGAAAAAGAAAAAGAAGTTTTAGCAGCAGAGAAAGAAGAACTTAAAACACAATTGGCTAACCTAAAAAGTGTTGATAGTTATCCTGCGGTTGAGTTAATTTTATTAGGTATAAAAAAATTGCTTAGCAATTAGAAAGAGGAAATTATGAAAGTAAATTGGAAAATTAGATTTGAAAATAAAACATTTTGGTTAACATTTATTCCAGCAACACTACTATTGATTCAAGTTGTTTTAGCACCGTTCGGAATTACTTTTGAATATTTTGGGATTGAAAAACAATTAATTGATATTGTAAATGCAGTGTTCACTGTATTAGCAATTCTTGGAGTTGTTGTAGATCCTACTACTCCAACAATAAATGATAGCGAGCTTGCTTTAAATCGTCGAGAGTTAGAAAATAATAATAATTAAACTAAAGGAGGCGCTATGCAATTGCTAGAATCGATAACAATTCAAGAATTCAGCTCCTTTATTGTTGCGGCTGCTGCTTTTTTGGTTGCTTGGGATAAGATTAACACATTATTTTCTAAACCAACAGTTACAATTAATCAGAAGTTAGCTACTGACAAAAAAAGGCTAGACAATCATGAAATATTACATAATTCCCATAGCGAAGATATTAAATTGTTAAAGGAAGAAATGGAAAAATTTAAACTCGCTTCAAAAGATACTGAAACCATTACACTTAAGGCACTTCATGTGTTAATTGAATGCCAAATTAATCCAAAAGACCTTAACAAATTAAAGGTAGTTAATGAGGAATTGCTTGAACATATGTTAAAGTAATTTGTTAATTTACATATTAAATATAGATTTAAATTAAATAGTAAACGGAGATTTATTGTCACTTAAAATTAGTTAAACTAGTTATTAAGTGAGTACAATTATCTTCGTTTTTTTTTATTTAAAAAATAATAAACCAATTATTATAAAAACACTTTACATACTTATATAAGTATGTTATAATTTATATATAGAAAGGGGGATAAGATGAATGGTAAAATAAAAAAACTTCTAAGATTACTAGAGATAATCGAAGAAGTAATAATCAAGTTAATTTCAATCCTAGGTTGGTTGATAATCTTGATTAAAGTAGTTAGAGGGGTTTAACCCTTCTACTACTTATATTTTATCATATACATTATTAAAGTCAAATATGAAGAAAATAATCGTTTTAAAAATATTATCCATTATTGGACTAATAGGATTTTTACTAGCATTAATTGGAGTCTTATAAGGAGGGCTATTTAATGAGTAAATTTAATCAACAAGATTATCAAAACAAATGGAACAAAGAAAACATAAAGCGCATCTCAGTTGGTTACAAAACATCTTTTGTAGAGGAATTTAAAAGCGCTTGTGAGATCCTGGGGATAACTCAATCGCAAGTTATTCGTGCAGCTATGGAAGAAACAATTGAAAAAGCTAAAAACAGCAAGACTTTTTAGGTCTTGTTGTTTTTTTTAGTTATTATTCGTGCCTAATTCGTGCCTAAAATACACTTTAATATAATAAAAGCCTTTATCTAAAGGCTTTTGATTTTAATGGTGCCGCTTGGCAGAATTGAACTGCCCGCTCATCC
>CAYJIE010000154.1:0-3488 GCA_964370145.1 uncultured Oscillospiraceae bacterium | reverse complement strand
AAGCACGACAAGCATTGACGGATATTATCTATGAGATTTTGCGTGAGAAGCTGGACATTACCAGCGATACTGATTTATAGATGCGGTAACATATTGCTGAGCAAAATTTACTTTAAGATAATCCCAACATATTTGATGAAGAGGCCAAAATGAAGACTCCTAAGCGCGAAATGATAGCAATTGATGAATTGTTTTTTGATAGTCAGAATCCGCGATTACCGGATTCTATGGAAAAATCAAACGAAGCCGCAGTGCTTTTATGGATGCTTCGCAATGGAGAAATACTTGACTTGATGGCCTCCATTGCGACATCGGGCTTTTCAAGTGCTGAGGCTGTGATTGCAATTCCTCGAAAAGGAGGGGGACACGAAGTTGTAGAGGGAAACAGACGTCTTGCCGCTGTCAAGTTGTTGAAAAATCCACGGCTTGCAACTGTGCGCCAAAAATCTGTTCAAAGTCTTGTTGATGAAAGTGACAAACAAAATATCCCAGATAAAATCCCCACCCTTGTTTATCCAGAACGAGCTGACATTCTTACCTATCTTGGCTATCGACATATTACCGGTGTCAAGTCGTGGGGTTCTGAAGAAAAAGCAAAATACTTAAAGCAACTCTATGAACATTATGCGAGCCAAGGATTTGAAGATAGAGCGATATATCAAATAATCGCAAAAAGTGTTGCAACAAAGCCTCTCTACGCGCGAAAAACTTTGGCAACACTCAAGCTTATTGAACTCGCTGCTGAAAAAAATTATTGGGATGAGGAAAATCTGTCTGAAAAAGAGATTAAGTTTTCAGTGTTGGGAACAGCACTGGGCAGCCCTTCAATATATCATTTTATTGGATTTTCAGAAGCTGGAGATACAGCACAAGAAAACATTGACGAGGAGCGCGTTGCAGAACTTTTTAAATGGCTGTTCATGCCTATTGGCTCATCAGGAAATGCTGCTGTCAAAGAATCCAGGCATATACCAATGCTTGCAAAAGTTCTCGAAACAAAAGAGGCACTAAAAAATTTTAGAGAAGGAAAAAGCCTCGAAGAGGCCGCGCTCTACACAGATGATGCCGAAGAAAACTTTATGAACCTCATTAAAAAATCACTGAATGCCCTCGAAAATGCACAAAATTACCTTAAGATAATGAATAAACCAACCACGGAAATGGTAGACGTACTGAGAGAGGCACACAAGCTTGCGCGTGTACTTGGGGTTGCTGTGAAAGACTTAACACAGGATATAGATGATGATTCTTTCTAAACAGGACAAGCTGAGCCTTGATGCTACGAAACTCAAAACAACAATAGACTACCATCGGTGGGTGGATTACATTGAGCTGCATGCCATTTTGAATCCTGACGGAGAAGCTTCGATATATGAGGTGCTATCCGAGCCTTGGAGTTATGACAAGGGATTTGCCAGTGCTTTAACGCTTGACGCAGAAAATGCGCCGGATGAGAAAAAAGACCAAATTGAAAATGCCACTGCCACTCGAATTACTGACCTCATCAAGTATTTAAAAATTCGTAAAACTATTTTGAAGGATAATTACCCGTTCTGTTTTTCAGATGACTCAAACACCTTGGCATGTGACGTAGCAGTAAAAGACTCTGCGATTCTTTATGTATATCTATTACTTTCAGCAAATCAGCAGTTTTTGGATAAAAGTTATGCTCAAAATTTTACAAAGGGATTTGAACATATTGCGTTTTATTGCGCAAAAAAACTCTTGCCTGCGCTCGCTGAAGTACGTTTTTTTGGTACTGGAGCAACTGGAGATATGAAAGTATATACAGGTAATAGAAAAGCAAAACTTACTGCGCTAGCACAAGACATGGGGGTGTCGTTGACGCCAGAATTTGAAGCGGAGACCGTTTCACCACACGACACAGGCGATGCTCAACTGGATATAGCACTCTGGATTCCTTTTCGTGACTTTGCTGGGCATACGCCGTTATTCCTTGTTCAAGCAGGCTGTGCCTCGGCTGAGCAAAACATGATTAAAAAACAATATGATATAGACGATAGAAAGTGGAAAAATCGTTTCCAAAATATTGTCCCCACCCCTGTTATGGTGACCCCTGTTTGCTATAGGCGAGCTGATGGCAATTGGATAAAGCCAAGTGAAATCCTCAGTGTTTTTATTGATAGAGTTCGCATTATGAAATTATTAGCGGATGACATTAACGACCTCAAAGCAGCTAACATTCCAAGGTTTAATGATTTTTTACATTTCCCAGACCACACAACTTAATAGATGACGAATTGAACTTTTCATGATACTTCCCATGCTTGGAGAAATATTATGCCTAAAATTAATGCAGTTTCACTTTTTTCTGGATGTGGAGGATTCGACTTTGGTGCAACACAGGCGGGTGTTGACATCGTGTGGGCAAATGACATTGATGCGGCGGCGGCTTCTGCATATAAAAGCATCCTGCCGAACACGGATTTTCATCTCGGTGACATTCGAGAAGTTCAGCACTTCCCCCCGGCAGACCTCTTGATAGGCTGTTATCCTTGCACTGGGTTTAGCATAGCGGCGCGGAGACGTGCAAAGAATGCTGAGAAGCGCGACCTAATGGGAATTGAAGGCAATTTTCTGTACTTAGAGTTCCTTCGCGCCTTAAGACAAGTATCACCTAAATTTTTCTTTGTTGAAAATGTAAGAGGTATGCTCAGTGCCTGCAATGGTTGGTTTTTTAACGAACAAATTAAAGGGTTTGAGTCGTGTGGCTATGTGACAGCATACAAAAACCTTATTGCCACTGATTTTGGTACACCACAAGCGCGTGAGCGTGTCTTTATTGTTGGTACTCGTCATGATATAGCGCAAGATTTTCACTATACTTTTCCGTTACCAAGTCATGGCAACACAACCAATACCCCTGTCAAAACCTTACATGAGAGTATTGGACATCTCCCTCTCAATCCTATTGGTGATTTTTCTGAGAGACCCTTTCATGGCCATTATCTTACAAGAAACCGCAAGAAAGATTGGCATTCTCCCAGCTATACAATCGTAGCCCACGCATCTCATGTACCATTACATCCCGCGGGTTTGCCAATGCGCAAATGTGGTACGGACAATTGGGAATTGCAAGGTGACTTTAATAGACGACTCTCGTGGAAAGAGTGTGCTTTAGTGCAGGGGCTACCTGAAACTATTGCGCCTGATTGCAACCTTGATGGTAAGTATCGAGTCGTTGGCAACGCTGTACCACCGAGCTTTGGCAAAGCCTTGGTGTCACAAGTTGTTCCATTCTTGTAATACTTTCTTTGTATTTGATGCGCAATTTAATTTGATATAGCAGTATTCCGCCGACCCCATCTAAACATTATGCGTTCGTTGACCTCCACGTTACTCTCATAAACATGCGCCACCGCCACATCTAGCTCCTCGTGCAAACTCCGCAATCGCGCCACGTCCCCCTGCTCAAAAATCACCTTGTCTCTACTTGTAAGGCTTTCCCCATCTTGCACCAGCTCAAG
>CAYJIE010000153.1:996-3511 GCA_964370145.1 uncultured Oscillospiraceae bacterium | reverse complement strand
ACAACAACCCCGGTTTGCTAAGAGAAACAGCATATTAAATGATAGACGAGGAGATATCATGCTCCTTATAAATGGTATGCCTGTTTTCCATATTGAACTTAAGAAAAGCGGCGTTCCCATAAGTCAGGCTTATAATCAAATAGAAAAATATGCTCACGAGGGAGTTTTCACAGGACTGTTCGCACTTGTCCAAATTTTTGTTGCAATGAACCCGGATGAAACGGTGTATTTTGCTAACCCGGGTCCCGATGGTTACTTCAATAGCAACTATTATTTTCATTGGGCAGACTTTGATAACGAACCCCTAAACGATTATAGAGATATAACCTCGAATTTATTGTCTATCCCAATGGCTCATAAACTAATAGGTTTTTATACAGTTGCGGATAATACTGACGGTGTACTTAAAGTCATGCGTAGCTATCAATACTACGCTTCAAACGCAATCTCAGATAAGATATCCACAACAAAGTGGGAAAATCGAAATCAGCTTGGAGGTTTTATTTGGCACACCACAGGCTCCGGCAAGACTATGACCAGTTTTAAGGCAGCGCAATTGATTTCAAATTCGGGAGATGCTGATAAAGTTGTGTTTCTGACGGATAGGATTGAGCTTGGTTCTCAATCGTTGTTGGAATATAGGAATTTTGCGGAAGAATCGGACAGTGTACAAGACACCAAAAGTACGCATATACTTGTCAACAAGCTAAAGAACAGTGACACAAGTGATGTGTTGATACTCACATCTATACAAAAGATGAGTAATATTTACGAGAATGCAGAGAATATCATAACCGAACATATTGAGCTTATAAATAAAAAAAGACTTGTTTTTATAGTGGATGAAGCTCATCGCTCAACATTCGGCACAATGCTCAGCACTATAAAAAATACTTTTCCCAAGGCGATATTTTTCGGCTTTACCGGCACGCCGATTCACGACGAAAATCAGAAAAAGCTCAGCACCACAGCTACTATATTCGGAGATGAATTGCACAGATACAGTATAGCCGACGGAATAAGGGATAAGAATGTTCTCGGATTTGACCCGTACAAAGTGTTGACATTCAAAGACAAGGATATAAGGCAAGTGGTAGCACTTGAAAATGCGAAAGCATCCACTGTTGAAGAGGCTATTTCCGACCCTAAAAAAGCATCAGTCTACTACCATTACATGGACGGAAGTAAGGTTAAAATGTATGGAACAAAAGACGACGAGGGCAATTATATAAAAGGCATAGAAGATTATCTTCCTACCGCTCAATATAGAACCGATGAACATAAAGCTAAGGTAGTTGAAGACATTTGCAGTAATTTTCTTACCCTTAGCCATAATTTTAAGTTTCATGCTATATTTGCTACAAGTAGCATCCCTGAAGCTATAGATTATTACAAATTGATAAAGGAAGCTCATCCCGAAATCAAAGCAACCTGTTTATTTGACCCGACAATAGACAACAAAGGTAAAACCGAGTATAAGTCCGACGGATTAGTGGAGATAATCACTGATTACAATATAAAATACGACCAAAATTTCAATATGGCAACAAGTGCGCATATGAAGGAAGACATAAGATTAAGGCTTGCCCACAAAGCTCCGTATATTGGCATTGAAAAGACTCCGGAGAAGCAAATAGATTTGCTTATAGTCGTGGATCAGATGCTAACAGGTTTTGATTCCAAGTGGATTAACACTCTCTATATGGACAAGAAAATGGAGTACGCCAACATCATCCAAGCCTTTTCACGAACAAATAGGCTCTTCGGACCTGATAAGCCGTTTGGCACTATTAGGTATTACCGCAGACCGCATACTATGGAGCAAAACATTAATGCGGCGGTTAAACTCTATTCGGGAGATAAACCGGTTATTTTGTTTGTCGAGAAACTAAAACATAATCTTGAAAAAATGAACGACATATATGCTGATGTAATGGATTTGTTTGCGCTGGCAGGAGTCCCCGACTTGCAGAAATTGCCCGTAGATAAATCCGAAAAAAATCAGTTTGCAAAACTATTTAGAGAATTTAATTTGCATCTTGAAGCTGCTCAAATTCAAGGTTTCGTTTGGGATGAAAGTGAATATTTCTTTCATGAAGGTTCGAAAAAAGAAACATTGCACATGGATATTGATGAAACAACATTTCTAATTCTGGCAAGCAGATATAAGGAATTGTTTACCGCTGATGGCGAAGACGGAGTTTCAATGGAAGATGTTCCATATGATTTGGCAGGATATCTAACCGAGATTGACACCGGAATGATAGATGCCGATTATATGAACAGATCGTTTGAAAAGTTTCTAAGGTTAAGAAATCAAGACAGCGTTTCAAAAGAGCTATTAGATCAGGCACTGAAAGAACTACATAAAACATTTGCAACGCTGAATCATGAAGAGCAAAAATATGCCGAAATTTTCATGCGAGATGTAGACAAAGGAGAAGTAATCCCCGAAGACGGAAAGTCTTTGCGAGAATATATAACGGAATACAGAAAAAGAGCGCACGATGACCAA
>CAYJIE010000153.1:266-986 GCA_964370145.1 uncultured Oscillospiraceae bacterium | reverse complement strand
GCTTTTCACAAACTTTTGGTGTTGACGAAGAAAAGCTCAGGAGCATTATGAGTCTGGGTTTGAAAGAAGACAAAATTAACGAATTCGGCAGATTTGATGATTTAAAGGCAGGGGTAGACAAGGCAAAAGCAAAAAGGTATTTTGAAGAGAAAGAGGGCTGCACGGTTATTCCGCCAAAGGTCAACATCAAAACCGATAAGATACTAAGGAATTTTATTTTGTCGGGGGGATTTGATTTGTAGCTGCATCGTGATATAATTAATATGCACTCCCCTATAAAATAGCAATATCTCTATTGAAATACCATAATTAGTATAGTATACTGAGTGTAGGAGTAAAATTGATAACTAAAGAAATCGTAGCTTGACCGCAATAATACTAAAACTCTATGATGCGTGAGGTCATTGATATGGAAAACAACAATCTTTATTATATTTACTTTAGCGAAGAATCTACCATCTCTTGCTCGCCTGAGTGTGTCAAAATTAATGGTTCTGAAGTTTCATTTGATAATGATGAACAGCCAAACCATGAAGAATAATCAAGCACTGGACAAATAGATGAAAATTATCCATACAATGTGTTTGATATGAACAAACCTGTGGTTTTACGCCATATTATAAATTTAAGAGGTGTAATTTTGCAACAAATAATTGAAAAATGCGGAAAGAACACAATTATACAATTTGTAGATACAAAACACGAGAAACTAATGCAAGT
>CAYJIE010000153.1:0-256 GCA_964370145.1 uncultured Oscillospiraceae bacterium | reverse complement strand
TATTTGCTATTAAAGCTCATTGGACTGTATCTAATGAACCTGCTACAATAGTCATGCCTACAGGTACTGGAAAGACAGAAACAATGATTGCTACTGTGATATCTGAACAAATACTACGCACATTAGTAATTGTGCCTAGTGATTTGTTGCGAAAGCAAACGTCTATAAAATTTCAGTCCCTTGGAAAACTTAATCAAATAGGATTTATTGATCAATCTATATTCAAACCAGTAATTGCAACACTGAATTCGACACC
>CAYJIE010000152.1:1857-3589 GCA_964370145.1 uncultured Oscillospiraceae bacterium | reverse complement strand
ATACAACAAGCGAAACCCCTTTTAATATTACTTTGACTGGTACGAATGATAGACCTTTTATTGAAGTCACTTCAGCATTAAATGTGTCAGAAGACAAAATCGTAAGCGATGCATCTGGTGTTTTCTCTGATGATGATGATGCCTCTGCTGTTCTCAACTATAAAGTAAGTACAGCAACTGAACATGACTTCAGAAATGGCGATGATAATGATAGTGCTGATGACGTCCGTATTGATGACCTTGGAACTTCTGTTGCTGGCAAATACGGCACATTCTCAGTAGTAGGCGGCGAAATTGTTTACAATTTACAAGGAAAACCGACTGACCCAACCGACCCTGATTATGCCGACGCTCTTGCTCGCTATAATGCTGTACAGTCTCTTCCAGAAAATGGTTTAGTTACTGATGAATTCACAGTATATGTCTATGACGAACATGGGGCATGGAGAGCACAAGATGTTACAGTTAATGTAACTGGCACAAATGATACCCCAACTCTTGAATTTGCTAATGGCAAATTAAATGTTACTCATAAGGTTTATGATGATGAAGACGATACCAGAGATGGTGATAGCGATATGGACGGTGACGCTCATACTGTAAGTAGTTCTTTCAAAGTTACAAACGTAGTTGATGGTGAAGTCGTTAATAATGAAGTTGTTAATGGCGGTGGTGTTGTTGAAATTTCTTATATAGATAAAGCTGGTAATAGTGTTAGTGTTGAGATTATCAAGTTTGAAGATGGTTCTATTAAATTAATTAATGACAAGTTAGAAACAGAACACGGAACACTCACCATAACTGGTTATAACCCTGCTACAGGTGAAGTCACTTACAAATATGAACTAAATGCTCCTCATTCACATAATGCAAATGAAAACACTCATAAAGACGTATTCAATATTACTGTAAGCGATAATGATGGCAATACTAAAGATGATGTTAGTGGCACGATTACTATAAAGATTAAAGATGATAAGCCAATATTAGAAAAAGATTTTGATAGCGGTGATGAAAGTGAAACTATCACAGGTAATGTTCTTACTGGCGAAGGCACAAATGGCGGAACAGCTAATGCTGACAAAGCTGGTGCTGATGGTTGGAAAGACGATACGGACAACTCAGCAAGCGAACATGACGGTGGACTTGTTGCAATTGAAGTTCCTGCTGGTTGGAATGTTCCTGCTGGAGTAGTTGTAGTTAATGGTTGGGCAGAAATTCCTAATGGAGGTTTAGAACTCACATCTACCGAAGAAGGCACTATAACTTTCAATAGAGATGGTTCTTACTCTTTTACACCTACTAATGATGTCTATAAAGACACAGATAATCTTAAGTTTAACTACAGGGCAGAAGATTCTGACGGTGATGCTAAAGAAAGTACACTCAAAATTACTGTAACCGACGATAATACTACCACAAACCTTACGCTCACAGCTGATGCTAGTGCTATTGAAGGTAATGATATAAACTATACTTTAACTTTAGATAGTCCTACTCAAAAAGCAATTAACGTAACTGTTGATATTGACGGTACACCTACAATAGTTAGAATTCCTAAAGGTCAATCTACAGTAAACTTTAAAGCTCCTGCTAGAACTGACGATTATTATGACCAAGGTGAAACTACTGTTTCTGCAAAAATTACGGGTGTTACTGGAGACGGAAACTTTGAAAACTTAAAATTTGACAGCACTGATGTTGTAAATACTAAGGTTACTGACGATGAAGA
>CAYJIE010000152.1:0-1757 GCA_964370145.1 uncultured Oscillospiraceae bacterium | reverse complement strand
AAAATTACGGGTGTTACTGGAGACGGAAACTTTGAAGACTTAAAATTTGACAGCACTGATGTTGTAAATACTAAGGTTACTGACGATGAAGACATAACAAACATCGTTCTTACAGCTGACGATTCTGCTGTTGAAGGTAATAATATAAATTATACCTTGACTTTAGACAGAGCTGCTGAAGAAGCATTTACAGTTACTGTTGATATTAACGGCACACCTACTACTGTAAATGTTGCCATAGGTCAAACTACAGTCAACTTTACAGCTCCTGCTAGAACTGACGATTATTATGACCAAGGTGAAACTACTGTATCAGCTAAAATTACGGGTGTTACTGGAGACGGAAACTTTGAAGACTTACAGTTCAATAGTAATGATATTGTAGAAACTAAGGTTACCGACGATAATGACCCAACAACCCTTACTCTTTCTGCTTCATCTAGCTTAGTTGAAGCTGGTGATACAATCACCTATACATTGTCTCTTGACAATCCTGTTGAAACTAAGATGACTGTGACAGTAAATGTTAATGGTGTAGAGCAAGAAGTAACTATCTACCCAGCAAATAATGACCTTGCCAATGGACCTCTAAGCGATGGTAAAACAGCAAGCTTCACAGCAACTGCTGTTTTAGATGCAGATGGTAAGTTTGATGCTTCTATAGCGACAAACCCTGACGGTTCATATAAAGTTTCTGGCGGAAACTTCGAAGACTTAACTTTTGAAAACACTTCAACTGATGTTGTTACTAATAACCTTTCCGTAGACGAAGAAGGTTTATCTAACGGAACAAATGCCTCAAGTGATAGCGAAATTACCTATTGGGAAATCCCTCAAGGATATAGCGCTGAAAGCTTAAGCTATGATGCAACACTATATACAGTTGAAGTTGTAGTAAAAGATGGTGTAAATCAACTCAAAGTGACATTGTTAGATAGCGTTGATCAAACTAATGCCAATAATGTTGATTGGGATAAGATAGATACTATCACTAAGCAAGATGCTATTACTGTGACTTTAAAAGATTCTGAAGAGAAAACATACGACATAAAACTTGACGTAACTATCTCTGACGATGCGCCAGTAGTTTCAAGCGTTTCTGACACAAATAACTTTGATAAAAATGATACAACTTCCCAAGCTGTAGTAAAAGATGGTTTTGCAGAAGCGACAATTAAGATTGATTTTGGTGCTGATGAAATTGGTTCAAAAATTGAAATTACAGATGGTGCTACCGTTAAACAGGGTGTTGAGTGGAATGGCACAACTTGGGAATCACTTGATCCAAATGATAAGACTATCGATGTAGATGTTGATGATGCTACTAATTGCTTTATAATTAAAATTGGTGATGTTACTTATACACAGCAACTTGATAGCAATGGCAAGCCTTCTGACACATGGGAAGTTTCTTATGAAGTAAGTGGCAGAACAGAAGTGATAACTATCTTCACTGACGGTGACGGAGATGCTGTAAGTCATACTATTAAATCTACCGCTCCTGTTATTATTGTAAAAGATAAAGTAATAGTAGAAGAAAAAGCTCTTTCAACAGGCACTGAAGCTGCTCTAGATACAGAAATTGCCACTGACACAGTAACAATAACCTCAAGTGATGGCTATAAAGGCGGTTCATTCGCAAGTGGTTTTGAGTGGAATATGGAAAATGGTTTACCAATTGGTACAGATGGAAAGTCTATTAAACTTAAAACCTCTGATGATAATATAGACCTTGTATGGTAAAAGAGTTCTGACGG
>CAYJIE010000151.1:0-3699 GCA_964370145.1 uncultured Oscillospiraceae bacterium | reverse complement strand
ATAGCAAAGCCTGAAAATACACGGCTGAAAATATGGCGTAGGAAATGGCAAGGTAATGTGTGCAATAAAATACTATTATTAAAAATTGCAATTCGGCGTGATATTTCGTATAATTATATTACAGAGCATCACTTTGTACTCCACCCGATTGCATTGAAAGGAGGATTATTATGGCAATCGGATTTGAAGAAAAACAGCCACAGCCAAAAGATGATATGCGAGCTTATTCTGTTCCGGAAATAGCAAATATTCTACGAATTAGTCGTGCAAAAGCCTATGAACTGTGCAAGGAAGGACACTTTAGCACAGTTAGAATTGGCAGTGCAGTCAGAGTATCTCGTAAGTCGTTTGATGATTGGCTTGATGGCATAAACAAATAATTTAAGGAGTACGCGAAAATGGCATCAATTATTAAACGAAAATCAAAGTATTCCGTTGTATATACTTATTATGATGACGACGGAGAAAAGAAACAGAAATGGGAGACGTGCAATTCTCACAAGGAAGCTCTAAAACGCAAAGCTGAAATAGAGCATCAAATGAACGAGGGAACATTTATCCCTCCGAACAAGCAAACAATCTCAGAATTTTTAGAGGACTTTGTTTCATTGTATGGTGAGAAAAAATGGGGTGTTTCAACTTATGATAGCAATGTAGGGCTAATTAGGAATTACATAAACCCTTTAATTGGCGACGAACTTGTACAAAATATTACTCCAAAATTTGTTGACCAATTTTATAAAACCCTACAAAGTACAAAATCAGTAATCACACGAAACAGAAAACCAAAAAATGAGTATTTGGCTCCGCCTACGATTGAAAAAATACATAAGCTGCTTGTGTGTGCGTTTAAGCAGGCTTTAAGATGGGAACTGGTTGGAAGAAATCCTTTTGAGTTTGCGATGCTACCCAAAGTAACATACAAAGCAAGAGATATCTGGGATGCAGATACTATCCGCACAGCTCTTGATGCGTGCAAAGACAGTAAACTATATATTGCAATGAATCTGTCATTTGCTTGCTCTTTGAGAATTGGAGAAGTATTGGGGTTAACTTGGGATAATGTTCATATTTCAGATGATGACATCAGCCGAGACGATGCCTATGTATACATCGACAAAGAGCTTGAGCGTGCATCAAAGAGCGCAATAGAAGTGTTAAACAAAAAAGAGATAATACATATATTTCCACCGTTGCTTCCAAATACAAGCACAAGGATTGTGCTTAAAACACCAAAAACTGAATCAAGTGTGAGGAAAGTGTGGTTGCCTAAAACCTTAGCATATATATTGAGGGAATGGAAAAAGTCGCAAGATGAGCTACGAGAGTTTTTAGGTGAAGAATATACAGATTTTAATCTTGTAGTTTCACTTCCAAATGGACGACCTTGTGAGAACAGAGTCTTATACAAGTCGTTTGAGGAGTTAAGAAGGACTGCAAATCTGCCCAATGTAGTATTTCATTCACTCAGGCATTCAAGCACAACTTATAAGTTAAAGCTTAATCATGGTGATTTAAAGGCAACACAGGGAGATACAGGACATGCTGAAATAGACATGATTACCAGAGTATATGCACACATATTAGATGAAGACAGAAAAGTAAATGCGCAAAAATTTGAAGCAGCATTTTACTCTAACCCTGATTTGCGAAATGTGAAGCCACCGGAAGTACAGCAAAATACACTTGATTTAAATGGGCTGATTGAGCAATTAAAGAGTTCACCAGAACTTGCACAAACTCTGGCTAAAATCATTGCGGATGGAACGCCGTAGCATGCTAATGCACGGGATTGAACCACAGCGAATTAGCACGAAATTAGCAAATACCCCATTTTGATTAGCAAATCAAGAAAATTAGTTCGATTCCAATTAGCAAGAATGTAAATATATTCACTTATCGTTTGTAAGAGTCAGTAAAATTACAAAAACAAGCGAGTATAAGAAAAAACACCGAGAAACCTTGATTTCACGGTGTTTGATGGCACCCCCGGCGTGAGTCGAACACGCGATTAGCCCTTAGGAGGGATGCACACTATCCATTGTGTTATAAGGGCATATTTAATTTTTTGACTGTTACCTTGAAGCTCTAGTGGTTAGTTATAACGTAGACTTAGGAGGGGTATGTTATATCCACTTAACTAAGAGGGCATATTCAATTTTTTGGTGTGAAGCATGAGTAAAAAGTTCTCTTGTTAGTCACTCCCTTAGGAGTTCGCCCAGTGGAGTATTTTCCATTCTATAACATTCTCCAAAAACACTCATAAACACTAGCTTTTCTAAAAGTTGTACTGCTCTGTTTTATCCAACACCCATTAGTGGTTTTAAGCTTTTTTACACCCTCTTGTTTGCAATTTGTTTGCAACTAGGTATAAAAAAAGGTAGCTACATTAGTTCATATTGTATCATTAGCATACATAGTTGTCTATTTATAATTCTATTTGCAATAAAACAATTAACTATATCTTGATGAATTTTCCGATTTAATGTGATATATTAAAAATAAAAGGAGTGATAACAATGTCAAAAAAATGGTGGGAAGAATATGGGAAAAGAGTAGATTATATATATATGCCGAAAAAAATCAGACCTACTTTACATGTACTTAGAGGGTTTAAAAATCTCGAGCGTGCAAAATCACGTTACGAAGAACTTTTGCTTCAAAATGCTACACCCTTCCATTTGGAAATTCAGAGATTAAGCCAAGATGAATGGGGTGTAATTTTCGATGAAAGTATACTACCATTTCTTGTAGAAAAAGAAAAAAACAATTTAGTTGACGCCTTTTATCCTGTGCCAATAAAACAATATACACCTCGAATTTTTAGATACATGGATAAAAAATTTGTTGATAAGTTTTTTGAGACTGGAGAATTGAGATTAAGCTCGTTTGAGGCATTTAGTCGATTAGAAAATGCTAACCTTAGAGATGAAAAAGAAGGTAATCTTAAATTAACTGTTAAATATGGAGATAAAGTGGCAGAAGCAGAAATGGGATTTGGTCAAGATGCTTTTGTCTTATGTGCTACCACACTAAATACGGAACAAGAGGATACAAAAAATACATTCGGTCATAATTGTGGGTTTAGTATAGAAGACGTCAATGGATTTATAAATGCTGTGATTAATGCATTTCATACAATGTGTATTAAAAAAGGAGATAAAGTACATAGGTTACAAGTTGAAAATGTCCAACATGGACCTTGTATGTATTTATTAAGTAGAGAACACGATGCATTAATCATCGAAAACAACGGGAATAGTTTGACTGAGTTTTTATGTGGAGGAAATGATATTGTTGTTGATGATATGATAAAGACTTTTTCTCAGTATGCAGGAGAACATGGTATGTTTTTGAAACTTGCTGACCACAAAGATGAACATGAGTATAGAATTTTGTGGCATATAGAAATGGACGAAGTACCACCAGAAATATTTATTAGTGTTCCAGAAGCGATAAAATACTGTAGAAAAATCAATCTATGAAAGGGGACTCCTCATAATGTGCCATCCAAGAAAGTTGGATTGAAAGACTATATAAAAACTCTAGATTTTATATGTTGATGAGTGCTCAATATACTCTAATTGATGTTGTTATTTATTGCGTGTTCTTTGATTTTAAGTTGGTTTAAATTTTATTTAAACCATACATAGTTGTCTATGAAATTCTCTTTTATAAGATATAGATAACATAAAAATA
>CAYJIE010000150.1:0-3740 GCA_964370145.1 uncultured Oscillospiraceae bacterium | reverse complement strand
CTTCTCCAGGTCATCCAAAGCAAAAGAGGCCGTGAGCAGATTGCTCACGGCCTCTTTCCGTAACTGTCAACAATCCTAGTACAATCAAATCTGTACGTTCCTGTTTCGATTTTTCATGCCAATACTAGAAATAACCACCAACTTCAGAAACTTCTTACTCTTTTCATATTGTCACTTTTTGGATACGTCCTAGTAAAAAGTTTTATTTATTGCAATATCACTACTGAACAGAGGATCTTGCACAAAGCTAAATCTTGTTTTGCCAAGGTCAAACCACATTTCTTCAGAGGTAATATTACCGGGATATACATCTAAGCTACTATCCAGCGACCACTCAATTCGCTCATCTTGATTCTTTAGCTCTGTCAGCAATGCTGCAAAGAACTCCGGATTTGACTCTAGATCAAATAGATCTGAGCTTATATTTATGTGTCCTCCATTAGGGCCGATTAAAACATCATCATAATCCCAAGTGCCTGTTAGTGTTTCTGTACCATTGCTAAGTTCGGCCGTTCCATCTGTGCCTAAAAATAATTTGAATCTGTTTACAAAAACATCATAAGGTTCAAGATAACCTTCACCATCACTTGAATCAGTGATACTTTCATCGTAAAACTCAACAAGTACAAGGGACATATCTTGCGAAACATTTGTTGCTCTCACACCAGCATATTGAAATACAAAGTTCTGTGCATCAGTTGAAATAATCATTTCATTGTCGGTAATATTCACTTCAGCTTGATCTCTGCCATCGTGATTGTACCTCTCGAAAAACCCTCCTGTTAAAACAAAGTTTTCAGTCAAGTCGGTCAGATTATCTGCGTCGAAATCTACTTCAACAATTTCCCTGTCTAAGGTTACATCATCAATCTTATCGGGTTGAGTGAATTTCCCGTCTGTTGTAGAGGTAAACTCAAAAGTGAGCGGTGCATGTGGGTCTGTTCTGTTTCCATCTTTATCTTCGATAGCTGAAATATGCCAAACAGTTTCAGACAAGACACAATAGTATCGAATCACATCTTCGCTTTTGTCAAACCAAACCTCACTGTGTGTTTCGTTGCTATAAACATGCACATTTTCATAGTCATTTGGTTTTAAGTTCATACGATATACATTGTCATCAAAAAACATATCAATTTTAAGCCGCTCGCTTTCTACATCATCAACAAAAATGCTCCCCCATTCGGCTGTCCAAGTGCCATTTTTGGGCACACCATCTTCAAACATTATTACTGTGCCATCTTCGTGAAAGTCTAGATTCGTTCCAAAGTGAGCAACAGTATCCTCCATACCTTCTTCGTATTTGAATGTACTTACCCACAATGTGTTTATCAAAACATTGTATGTTTCTAATTGTTCTGCAGACAAATTGTCCTTATCCATTCCAAAAACAGATAAGTTATTAGTATCTACATTTGAAACATCTACTTCCTCCAGATCCTCGCCATTCTCATTCGAAGCATCATGATCAACGACATCAGCAGTTGGCTTAATGATATAAGCTACGACTAAAACAGCTATACCCACAATCACAAAACCCAAAGCTACAACGGTGTTTTTCTTTCTTGCAACAAAATTAAATCCGATACCAACACAAAGAAGAGATATTACTATGCCGCCAATCAGTATGATAGAAGCACTATTCTCAACATTGTTCTCAGTTTCCTCATTTGCTTTCTCTGATTCATCGTTTTGTAGCTCGCTATTGTTATTTTCTTCAGATTGCTCATTTTGCACAACTTCAGTTTCACTTTCATTTTCGTCGGTGCTTACGTCTGCTGTATCAGTTTCCGTTCCAAATACTTTCATTGGGTGGTCGTAATGAAAGGTAGCTGATAAAAAGCTCTCAGTTTCAATTTCGCCACCTGAATAAAAATTTTCATCAATAAAATTTTGCCAGTCTTGTTCACTTCCTCCATAATACACATCTGTAAGATTTGGGAATTCCAACCAATCTGCCGAGCGAATTTCTTCCACACTCTTAGGTATCACGATCTCTTTCAGATTTGTGCTGCCCCCAAAAGCAACCAAAGATATGCTTTCAATGCCCTCGTTCATCGTTACCTTGGTTAGGTTCATGCAATCTTTCAGGCTACTTTGTAGTACTTCGCTTACATTAGGCGGAATTTCTATTTCCACTATACCAGAATTTGCAAAAGCGTCTGTTTCAAGGCTTTTCAGACTCATGGGGAGCGTAATTTCAGTTAAACTAACGCAATCAGCAAAAGTGTAGTAAAGCTCTGTGACACCCTCTGGTATATTCACATTTGTTAAGGAAGAACAATACCAAAATGTGCTTTCCAACCTTCCTGTTAGTGTACTTGGTAAAACTACGCTTGATAAACTTGTGCAATACATAAACGCACCAGATTCGATAGAAGTTACACCCTCAGGAATTGATATACTTTCTAAACTGGTACACCCATTAAAAGCAGAATTTCCTATGGACACTATCGTGTTTGGAAGTGTGATTTCTTTTATGCTGCTACAACCTGAAAATGTTCCGTCAGGGATATTCGTCAACTCTGCCAATATATGAACAGATTCCAAAGAGGTACACTGGCGGAACACACTGTCACCAAGAAAGACAACGCCTTCAGGGATCGTGATTTCTGTTAAAGAATAATTTGATGAAAATGCGTCATCTCCGATACGTGTAACACTTTCGGGTATGGCTATCTGTGTTAAGGAAGGGTTGCCATTAAACGCACCTTCTCCAATTTCTGTCACAGTATTGGGTATTATCACCTCGGTTAAGTTGTCATTGTCAACGATGGCGTAATCAGCTATTGTCGTTACACCTTCCGGAATCACAATTTTAGTTAGAGTGTCGGTACTGACAAACGCGTTAAGTCCAATTTCTATCACAGGTACTCCGTTTATCTGACTGGGAATGTTAGCTACTGTCACAGTTCTTTCAGCATCTATAATAGCACCGGCATCATAATCAAACAGCACCATCCCGCCAACGATTCCTTCTACAGATACATATTCTGAATTTTCCCCGGCTCTATCAGGAATCAGCAAACCTGAAGATGCCGTTGCTGAGGTTGTAACAGCAGAAAACACCACAAGAACGGTCAATAGTGCTGAAGATAGAATTTTGTTGTAAGACTTTTTCATAACTTGCCACCTTCCAAAATCTATTGTAGAGTTGTATCCCATATGGATTGAGCTTAAAGAGTACCATTCCAAATTATAGCACAAAGTTTTGATAATGTGTATTGTGAAATTTGAAACTAACCCAATGAAAACTTTAATCAAGCAAAGCGTCTTAAGAAGAATCCCTTAATTTTGATTGAACGTTCTTATGACTAGTTATAATAGGTAAAACCAAAGCACTATGATAGACTGGTTGAGGTAACTTCTGATGATACAATACACAGACCAATTGGCGCAGTATGAAGCAACTTTGCGTGAGGGAGAGCGTAGTCGCAGTACAATCGAAAAATATCTTCATGATGTGAAAATGTTTCTCGTATTTTGTATATAATGAAATTGATAAAAACATGACAATGCGTTTCAAATCACAGTTGATTCAAATCTACGCACCTACAAGTGTAAATTCCATGCTGGCCGCTGTCAATGGCTTTTTGGATTTTTCTGGGTGCCCATGCTGCAAGGTCAGCCCGCTCAAAATTCAACGAGATATCTTGGGTCATAGCAATATTAACACCACCAGAATTTATACCATGGAAACAGGCACTGCCCATATCCGTAAGATTGGATAAAATGGGGCT
>CAYJIE010000149.1:0-3758 GCA_964370145.1 uncultured Oscillospiraceae bacterium | reverse complement strand
GAAATATTGAACAAAGACATTATCATTTAATCCAAGCTCCTCACGAAGCTCATTAAGTTGCTCTTCTGTCGCCTGTGTTCCAAGGATTATATTGGCAGCATCGCCGCCTGGACTGAGAGTGATTATCGCAAAAACGATGAATGTAACGCCGATTAAAACAGGAATAAGTCCAACCAAACGCTTTAGTATGTACTTATGCATATTACCTCCAAAATTCCAATTCGCTTATTTTGCTTTTTTAGCACAACACCACCCAAGACCATTGTCGTGGGTGGTGTCAATGTCCTGAAACTCTATGTGGTTTCGAAGATTTAAGGGAATGCCACACAATCTGCACATTGTAATTATGCGGCATTGCCTTTATTTATTATTTTACCTTAATGTAGTTGAAGTATACAGAGCCTTCCGCTGAAGCAAACGCTGATAGATCAAGGTCATCTGCCGCACCGAATGCGATTACACCTGTCCATAGTGGAACCCATGGAGCATCTTCCATTACAAGGCGGTATGCATCTGCATAAATGCCCTCTCTTGCAGATTGGTCAAGAGTTGTTCTTCCCTCGTTAATTAAAGCATCAAGTGCAGGGTTTGAGTAGTTACCTCTATTGTTTACACCGATTGCATCTGTATGTAGGAAGTTGTAGAAATATCTATCAGGGTCACTCGCTTGAGTTACGCCGCCGATTGTAATTTCATAATCACCTTTACCTGTTGTCTCGTGGAATACTGACCAGTCAACGAGGTCAATTTCACAGCCATATCCAATAGATGTGAGATTTCCTTGAATGATTTGAGCGATTTGCTCAACGAAACCAGATGCACCTAAAACAGTAAATACATGGTTATCAGGAACGCCTGCTTGCTGGAGAAGTTCTTTTGCTTTCTCTGGGTTAAAGTCATACGATACATCTTCATTATATCCTAGGAAGTGAGCTGGTGTAACATTGTTCATGATACCGCCATAACCGTTGTATACAATTGTTCTTACCGCTTCCTTGTCGATTAGGTGATTGAAAGCTTGTCTTACAAGCGCATCATCATAAGGCTCTTTTTCGACATTGAAGTATGCATAGATGATTTGATTGTTCTCTTTTTGATAAGCCGCAAGACCTGTTGTGTCATTCACACGATTAATGTCGATTGTTGATAGATTGTAAACGAGGTCAACTTCGCCAGCCTCAAGTGCAATCGTTCTGTTTGCAGCCTCTGGGATAATTCTAAATGATAGAGTCTCAAATGGTGACATTGCCTCTGTTTTGAAGTAATTTGGATTTTTCACAAGCTCAATGCTGTCATTTGCAATCCAATCCTTGAAGATGAATGCACCTGAGCCAACAGGTTCTGAGAAGTCTGGGTTTGAATCAATATAAGCTTTTGGCAAGATTGCCGCAGAGTGATGAGCAAGCGCAGTAAGTAGTGGCGCATATGGCTCGTTGAGAATAATTTTTACAGTTGTTCCATCAACTACTTCAATTGAAGAAATCATTGTATAGTTGCTGCCTGAAACGGTTGAATCTTTTGCCCTTGTAAGTGAAGCGGCAACGTCATCAGCTGTCATTGTTGTGCCGTCGTGGAATAAAATTCCGTCACGAATTGTCACTTGGAATTCTGTGTCAGATACAAATTCATATGAACTTGCAAGTGACTCCACTGGATTTCCATCAAAGTCAGGGATAAATAATGTGTCATAAATTGACTCTGAAACGAGTGCTGTCAAAAGTGCTGTGTTATTAGTAGGATCAAGTGTTGTAATGTCAGCGTTGATCGCAACCACAAGTGAGTCTCTCACGTCAGCTGATGTGTCGCCGCCGTCAGATGAGCCACTGTCAGTTGTGCCGCTGTCAGTTGTGCCGCTGTCAGTTGTGCCGCTGTCTGTTGTTCCACTGTCTCCACTTGAACATCCGACCATGCCAAAAAGCATCGCTACCACAAGTAGAATAGATAGAAGGGAAAGTTTTGATTTTTTCATTTTCGTTCTCCTTTTGTTAATTGTGTACGATTTTTTGTGTTGTTGTGTTTTACTTTATGTTAATTATATACATCGACAGTGCTTTTGTCCAATAGAACTAAATTATTTTTATATAGTTTTTTTCTATATGAAAACATTATATTCTTTTCTCGTTCTTCAATTTATAATTTATGGTATTATGAGCTGTTTAGGTTAAAATTTTATTGAAATTTTAGCTATTCAAGTGTAGCATTCACAATTGTTTTGTTGTGTATAGTTATAGTAAAATATCTTGACAATTTTATTAGACTTTGATACAATCTACCTATCGTTAGTTAAAATGTTTTTAACGCCACAAAGAGAAAGATATAAGAGGTGAAAAATGTCTTCTACCCAAACAAAAGAAAAGATAGTACAAGCGATGTTTAAGTTGATTGCAGAGCAAGGATACGAAAAGGCTTCCATAGGAAAAATTGCAGAAAAAGTGGGGATTAAGAAAGCGTCGGTATACTATTATTATCGCAAAAAAGAAGAGATTTTATATGAGATAATTGACAATTATATTAACATCACCCAATTTGGTAGTGAATACTGCGAAATTAATAGCGATGTGGAATATAAAGAGTATTTGCATGATTACGGAATAAATTTAATTGAGGAATACACAGAAAATCTTGATTTTAGAAAGCTCTATGCTGAAATTAATCTGCTTAGCTCAAGGAATGAAGTTGTTCAAGAAAAGAAACTTGTGGCAGTAAATTCATATAGAGATATGTTTGAGAACTTTTTTGAACATGGCAAGAGCATAAAAGCTTTACCCGAAGATTTTAATGTTCATAACAATGCGCAGCTTATAATTCTGCTTTTTGCTGGTATTGACGGCATTATAATAAGCGGAATGCAGTTTGATATTAAGTCGGCTTGGACTGAATTTGTCAACAAACTCTTATAAAAAATACAATCATATATAATGTGCGGAGGTTTAACAATGAAACGAATAGTACTATTTATAATCACAGCGGTATTTATGACAGTGACATTCATCACGCCCGTCGCCGCTGCTAACACAGTTTCCGATGCTGTGACTCAAACAAATCTAATCCTCGGGATGGTTGTACGCGGAGAGGATGGAGAGCCTGAAATTTCACAGACGGTAAGCAGGGGTGAATTTGCACAAATGATGGTGGCAATGTCCCCATATCGTGACACGGTAGGCGGCTTTGGATTTACTCTATTTCGTGATGTGACTGCCACGCATCCACAGTCACCATACATAAAAATTAATATGGAAAACCTGTGGATGAGAGGATATCTCGATGGGACATTTCGCCCTGACGACGCCATAAAATACGAAGAGGCGGCAGGTGCTGTGCTCAATATGCTCGGTTACATGAATTTAGAGGGTGCTTATCCTACGGCGCATATTGCGAAGTTCAAAGACTTAAAACTAAATGAAAATATCAGTGCGTCAATTGGAGATTTGATGTCGGGCGAGGATTGCATGAATTTATTCTACAATCTTTTGAACACAAAGACTGCTATGGGACAGCCGTATGCAATGGTACTGGGATATCAACTGGGTGCGGACGGAAAAATTGATGTCGCAAGCTTAATTAGGGCATTTTCCTCCTCGCCATATGTGCGCAAAGTTGGCGAGAGCTATCCATTCAACGTCAGTCAATCGACAAAAGTGTACAAAGATAATCGTTTGATTTCGCTCGAAGACATAGAGCAGTATGATGTGTGCTACTTCAACGATAAGCTTGATACAATTTGGGTGTATGACAATCGTATAACAGGGCGAATTGTT
>CAYJIE010000148.1:0-3806 GCA_964370145.1 uncultured Oscillospiraceae bacterium | reverse complement strand
ATATGGGAAGCTCTCTTATTAAAGATGTAGAAGTATCAAAACTAATTGGCGATGCGTTCCCAAATACTTTGGCAATTGCAGTGCTTGCGGTATCCTTTGCCGCGATACTTTCTATACCGATGGGAGTTGTGTCAGCTCTAAATCAAAACACATTCCTAGATGGGGCAATCATGGTGTTAACTTTAATTGCGGTATCCATGCCTGCATTCTGGTTGGGTATGCTCATGATTTTGCAATTCTCAGTTGATTGGGGCGTCCTTCCGACCGGCGGTGTGCGTGATGGTTGGAGGAGCTATGTCATGCCATCAATCACCTTCGGTCTCAGCGCTATGGCGGCGATTGCAAGAACGACTCGCTCATCAATGCTTGAAGTAATCGGACAAGACTACATAAGAACTGCAAGAGCAAAGGGTGTGAGCAAATCAAATATTATTAGAAAACATACTCTAAAAAACGCGATGATACCTACAATCACCGTCATGGGTATTCAAATTGGCTCTGCGCTTGGAAGTGCGGCTCTTATTGAAATTGTTTTCGCATGGCCAGGTCTTGGAAGACTTATTGTTGACTCAATTAACACAAAAGATACAACGACGCTTGTTGGATGCATCGTAGTCTTCACAGTCTGCTTTAGCATAGTAAACTTGATTGTCGACTTGCTCTATGCTTATTTCGATCCACGAATTAAAGCAAAGTATATGAAAGGATAAGGTGAATTGAAATGACAAATACAGCAAATTCAGCAGAAAAAATCGACAAAGGCAGAAGCGAATGGAAAAATGTCTGGCTTAGATTTAGAAGAAATAAATTTGCAATCATCGGCATGATTATCATGTTTGTGATGGTTTTAATGGCATTTGCAGCACCTTTATATATTGACTATGATAAGGCGATTACAATTAACTCTTCAATTGCGCTTCAATCGCCGAGCAGCGAGCATATTTTTGGCACAAATGAGTATGGGCAAGATGTATTCGCAAGAATTATCTATGGTGCGAGGGTGTCGCTCTCCGTTGCGTTTATATCCATGTCAGTGTCGCTTGTTTTTGGTGTAACACTGGGTGCTGTCGCAGGATATTATGGCGGTAAAATCGAGTATATTATCATGCGTTGTGTAGACGTTTTGCTATCTCTGCCAAGCATTTTGCTTGCTATCACAATTGTCGCAGCGTTCGGCTCATCTCTACCAAACTTGATATTTGCGATTGCGATTGCTGATATTGCAGTGTTCGCGCGTGTGGTTCGTGCATCTGTAATCACAGTAAAAGACACCGAGTTTGTAGAGGCGGCAAGAGCGATCGGCGCAAAAGACCATGTTATTATTTTCAGCCATATTCTCCCTAACTGTCTTGGCCCGATTGTGGTACAGTCCACACTGAGAATCGCCAGAGTTATTATGACAATTTCAAGTCTAAGTTTCATCGGTCTTGGCATTTCACCTCCAACGCCTGAGTGGGGAAATATGCTTGCGGCAGGAAGAAACTATATGCGTGACTATCCGTATCTTGTAATTTACCCAGGTATGGCGATTATGACAACGATTCTATCACTAAACTTGCTCGGTGACGGACTTCGTGATGCACTTGACCCAAGGCTTAAATAATGATAATTTGAAAATTTCACAGTGAAATTTTCAAACGGTAGTTATTGTGCTTTTTTGGCAAAAGTGCCAAAATTTTGCCACTGCGAACTGTATGGCAAAATCGCCAATAACATACAGAAAGGAATAATATTACTATGAACAGTGTTGAAATAAGAGACTTGAAAGTCGAATATAGAACAATGGACGGTATTGTTAAGGCAGTAAATGGTCTTGATATCACCATTGGAAAAGGTAGCACACTTGGGCTTGTTGGAGAGACAGGGGCAGGGAAAACAACAACTGCACTTTCTATGATGGGTCTTGTGCAATCACCTCCAGGGATTATCACATCAGGTGAGATCATCGTTGAGGGTAATGAGATCACAAAAATGAAGGAGAAGGAACTTGAGAAAATCAGAGGAAATGTAATCTCCATGGTTTTCCAAGATCCGATGAGCAGCCTAAACCCTGTTATTAATGTTGAAGATCAAATTGCTGAAGTGATTGAAATTCATCAGGACTTAAAAGCTGATGAAGCTTTAGAGAAGGCGCGAGAGATGCTTGACCTTGTTGGTATTGATAGGGGGCGCGGCTCGCAATATCCACATGAGTTTTCAGGCGGTATGAAACAACGTGTTGTCATTGCGATTGCACTTGCGTGTAATCCGGACTTTCTGATTGCCGACGAGCCGACGACGGCACTTGATGTGACGATTCAAGCGCAAGTGCTTGAAATGATTAAAGAACTAAAAGAAAAATATGGCACTTCGATGATGATTATCACGCATGACCTTGGAATTGTTGCTGAAATCTGTGACAGAGTCGCTATTATGTATGGCGGCAAAATCGTGGAATACGGCTCACTTGAGGATATTTTTGAGAGCACAAAGCATCCATATACAAAGGGACTTTTCAATTCAATCCCAAATATCGGTGATAAGAAATCAAGACTGCAACCAATCAAAGGCCTCATGCCCGACCCAAGCAACTTACCGACAGGTTGCGTGTTCCATCCAAGATGCGACAGTTGCATGGATATCTGCTCAAAAGAAGCGCCGATGCGCACTACATATCCAAGCGGTCACTATGTAGAATGCCACTTGTACAGCCAAAATGACGGCACAAAAGAGAATGTGAGAGGTGAAAATAATGAGTAATCCAATTCTCAAAGTTGAAAATTTGAAGAAATATTATAAAACCCCAAAAGGTATGCTTCATGCTGTGGACGATGTTTCCTTTGAGCTAGCGGCAGGAAAAACCCTTGGCGTCGTTGGTGAAAGCGGATGCGGAAAGTCAACGCTCGGCCGTACAATTTTGCGTCTTATTGATGCGACAGCTGGCAAGGTGTATTTCGAGGGCAAAGATGTGCTCGCACTCAATAAAGACGAGCTGCGCCAAATGAGACTGGATATGCAGCTGATTTTCCAAGACCCATTCTCATCACTCAACCCAAGAAAGACAATCAGACAGACCATAATGGAGCCGCTTAATCTTCATAATCTCGTACCTAAAGAAGAGCGTGAAGCGAGAGTAAAGGAGCTTATGGAGACCGTCGGCCTTAGCGAGAGACTTATAAATTCATATCCGCATGAACTTGACGGAGGTCGCCGTCAGCGTGTGGGCGTTGCAAGAGCGCTTGCCTTAAATCCAAAGATGATCATTTGTGACGAGCCTGTATCAGCACTTGATGTGTCAATTCAAGCACAAATCCTAAACCTTATGGACGACTTGCAACAAAAACTTGATCTGACTTATGTTTTTATCACGCATGACCTATCCGTATTAAATCACTTTGCCGATGAAATTATTGTTATGTATCTTGGCAAAATCATTGAGAAAACAGAAGTAGATGAGCTATATGCATCTCCACTTCACCCCTATACAAAAGCTCTGCTTTCAGCAATTCCAATTCCGAGCATTAGAAACAAAAGGGAGAGGATTAAGCTTCAAGGAGAGATCACTTCTCCGATTGAGCCAAAGGATTGCTGTCGCTTTGAGAGCCGTTGTCCATATGCCGAGGCAATTTGCCGCGAGAAAGAGCCTGAACTTCGTGAGATACGCAAAGGGCATCTGTGTGCATGTCACAAAATCGAGGAAATTAACAATTTATAGTCGTTTAAGTTGAAAAGCGTCACATTAGTTTCGAGATAAAATTTCGTATATTAAGGCGAAGGAACTCGGAATACTCCTGTATTGCGAGTGATGACAACGCAGATAGACGGAA
>CAYJIE010000147.1:0-3816 GCA_964370145.1 uncultured Oscillospiraceae bacterium | reverse complement strand
CGCTAAAGCTTTTTCTGTACCACCGACACAGTCGGTGGTTTATCCCCAATAAAAAATCCTTGTAGTTTTCACTACAAGGATTTTTTGGCGGAGAAGGTGGGATTCGAACCCACGTGCCGGTTAAGGCAAAACGATTTCGAGTTATGTGGACATTCTTGACTTTAGCGGACTTTGACGGATTTTCATAAACTGTAAAACCCAGTAATTTCAATGGTTTTTAGCGTTATTTTTTACATAATCGCCCATAAATATTGGCGTGGCTATGGTTGCGATTTTACGCAATTTTGAGCAAAGTGTTAGAACTCGGTTAGAACTTTGTGATTTTAACGGAAGATAGTGACGAGGGTTTAGCAGTCTTAACAAGCCGTACATCAACAAGCTAAAATAAATCAATATTTGTTGAAATTCCGCTTGCTATTGTTCCAATAATAGTATATAATAACTTCAACGAAACATCTAAGGAGTTAAAATGAACTTATTATCGGCAAAACAAACAGCAGAGCGTTGGGGCATTTCGCAAAGGCGAGTGTCAATTCTATGCAATGAAAACAGAATAGATGGCGCAGTTCAAGTGGGCAAGACTTGGGTAATCCCCGACACTGCAACAAAACCGGTTGACGGACGCACCATGAGATATGCGAAAGAGGACACTATATCTGTGAAGCCTTTCGTGAAGTGGGCCGGTGGCAAAGGACAGTTACTCTCTGAAATTCAAAAGACCTACCCAAAAGAGCTCGGAAAAACAATAAAGAAGTATGCAGAGCCATTTATTGGTGGTGGGGCGGTGCTCTTTGACATCGTGTCGAACTATGAGCTTGACGAAGTTTATATCAGCGATATAAACAAAGAGCTCATATGCACATATAACGCAATCAAAAATGATTGCGACCAACTGATAGAGCGGTTGAAAACCCTTAAAGACGAGTACATGGGCTCGCTCGACAGAAAAGAATATTACTATGACAAGCGTGCAAATTTCAACACAATTAAGGCAAAGGCGACAGCTGATGCACAAATCGATATAGCCTCGCTCTTCATATTCTTAAACCGGACATGCTTTAATGGACTGTATCGAGTTAATAAAAAAGGCGAATTTAATGTGCCGATGGGCGACTATAAAAATCCGACTATCTGCGATGAGGAAAACTTGCGAAATATAAGTAAGGTTCTTCAAAGAGTTACTATTGTCTGCGGAGACTACAAAAAGTCAGAGGGTTTTATCGATAAAAACACATTTGTGTATTTCGACCCACCGTATAGACCGCTGACTGAAACATCTGCCTTTAATTCATACACAGAAAACGGCTTCACCGATGCTAACCAAGAAGAACTTGCAGAATATGCAGAAAAACTAATGAAAAAAGGGGCGAAAGTTGTGCTTAGCAACTCCGACCCGAAAAATGCAAATGCCGAGGATAACTTCTTCGACGACTTGTACAAGGGGTTTAATATAAATAGGATTAGTGCCACGAGAATGATAAACAGCCGAGCCGCAGGACGCGGGAAGATTAATGAACTATTGATACAGACATTCTAAAACATAAATAAATTAAATAAAGACTGCACGCTAAGGCAAGAGCCTTGGCTGTTCTCTTTGGAAAAGAGGAAATATGAAGCTTGCAGAAGCAAAGGCAAAGTTAAATGAGCTCTCGGGCATACCATTTAAGGAGCTGTTTAACTCTGAAGATATGAATATGATAATTCGAAACAAAGGCAAAACAGGGCAACTGCTTGAAATTGCTTTGGGTATGGATTTGTCGTCTAAAAATAGAGATTTTGAAGATGGCGAGCTTAAAACCAACAAATGTGACCGAAGTGGAAAACCACTGGAGACCGTATTTATCACACAGATTATGAGTATAATTGATGACCTTATTGAGCAAAAGCCATTTGAAAGCACCAAGCTATATGAGAAAATTGACAATATTCTCTACGTGCCTGTTTGCAAAGAGGGCGAGCCGACTGAATGGATGTTCTTGCCGAGCATACATATCGATTTGAGTAAAGCGCAGTTTTCATCACTGCGCAATATTTGTCGAGATGATTATTATAGTATTTGCGAGCAGTTGAAGCACCATATTGAGACATCAACTGACGGGTTTATTCACACTTCTAACGGAGAGCATATGCAGGTGCGAAGCAAGGACTCTATGCCTTATTCACCGATTTATTCTGAGGTGTATGGCCGAGCAGTTTCTAATAAGAATCACGCTTTTTATTTTCAGAAGAAATTTGTGTATGATATTCAAAAAATGTATGGAGGAGAGTAAGATATGGTCGGCGGCTTATTCATTACCTTATATGACGAAAAAACACTGGACTTGTACCTAAATGAAGGTATATATGGCTTTCATATGAATCCTATATATGATGCAGAGCCGTCGAGTAGGAGCATGCACTATCAAGCTATTGCAGATTATGCATGTTCGCGAGAAGGCACAAAAGTGTTTTTCTTTTTAAATCGCAAAATTTACTATGCTGGGACGGTAGTAGGAAATAAAGATATTGCTTCATTTTTCATTAACGGAAAATTGAATCCATTAGGTAAGAAAGCTAACTCTGAACTATTTTGGGATGAAAGTAATAGATATATTAAAACACAAACAGAAGGTGTCTTTATTGTTGCTGAGAAAGAGAAATGTCAACCATATATTTTAATTATAAAAAATGATGAGGATACGGGTAAGTTTATCTCATCCGATGAATTGTATTTTGAATTAGGTAAGTATCCTTACCCATTACCATCAAACACTATTCAAGAAATGAGTTTTTGCACATTAACTCCAGCAGAAACTATACTTGCTACTCATCTAATTAGAAATTCGAAAAACATGCACAATATTAAAGCGAGTGAAGGCCTTAGGGGAAACTATTCTCAAAATTTATTCAAAAAAGAGTTTTTGCAATATAATAATCACATTAATGAGGCGCATATTGAATTTACATTATTAGCAGACCTATCAGCGCTAAAAGTAAATGAAAATTGGAGCGACTATATACTATGTAGACAAGTACCTATATCTCCATTCAAACCTTACAACATGGATAGGGCTGACATTTGCTTGTATAGTAAAACTGATCCCATACGAGATGGCACAATCCCCAACATTGTAATTGAATTAAAAAAAGACAAGGCAAATTATCATGCATATAAGCAAGCAGTACGATATTTAGAATGGCTTCAAAGAATATCTACTGAAGATGAGTTTGCCAAAATAAAAGTATATATAATAGCCAAAGGCTTTCATATTAATAAGCATAAAATAAATTTGAAATTTTCAAAAATGATTAAACTATATGACCTAAATACGAACGAGATGGTAAAAATAAATTAGCATCATTTAAAAGGAGGAGTAAAAATAAATAACATTATAACCGCAAAAACTTATCATAAAACAAGTACTGAAATCCTTATTCACGGGGACAGCCTAAAACTTCTTAAAAAAATAGAACCAAATTCAATAGATATGATATTTGCCGACCCTCCATATTTTCTTAGCAATGATGGTATAACTTGCTCTGGTGGTAAGATGGTGTCTGTTAATAAAGGTAAATGGGATGAAGGTAGCAACACCGAGTCAAAACATAAATTTAATAGAAAATGGATTAAATTATGCAAGGAGGTTTTATCTCCAAGCGGAACGATTTGGATTTCTGGAACATATCATAATATTTATTCTGTTGGTATGGCACTGGAACAAGAGGGGTTTAAGATACTTAATAACATCACTTGGCAAAAGACAAATCCCCCACCCAATTTAGCTTGTAAATGCTTTACTCATTCAACTGAAACTATTTTATGGGCAAGAAAAGATG
>CAYJIE010000146.1:0-3958 GCA_964370145.1 uncultured Oscillospiraceae bacterium | reverse complement strand
CATCATACGGAGGATGTGTCTTTTTTAATAAGCGCTGTTTACATCATGAGGGCTATCAAAAATTAAGACATTATCCAGTTTTTAATGAAATTCAAATATACCGCCTGTTTTTGCGGCGGTACATCATCTGCGTTCTGCCAAATGTCCACGAGAGAACGTATGCCACCGGGAGAATGTAGCCGACGGGCACAATATATTCGCACGGTTTATCTACTTAAATGGGGGCGATGATTAAATAATATTTCTATCATTTTTGCTTGGTGTGCCTTAATATCATTAAAATCCCATTCAGTACCACAGGGTCTAAGGATTCTGTTTTCTTTGCATTTTTGCATCATAATCATAAATTTTAAAGAAGCCACGCTGATTTGCTTTATTTTCCCGGATGCATCTAAGTAGTGATCAAGTTTGGTTGCGGGACTCCAGTTAGAACCTGAGCTATTCATCTCACTGCCTATCATCGCAAAATTTCCAAAGCAGTTTGCTTGGTTTTCGTTTACTATGCTGCCTTGCTCGTTTGCCATAGCTTGCGGGTAATAATGCTCTAAACTTCTACGAGTTCTCGAAAAGTAAAAATAGTCAAATATTTTTTGTCCAAAATCCTCACATCCAAGCGAGTCAAAAAATGCTCTTCTTCTCTGGCGGCTTTCTCTTTGTTTTTCTCCGCGAAGTTCATCTTGATATTTCTCCCACAATTTATAATCAAGATAATTAAATACAAATAACGGTATACCCCGTGTAGCCACCGTCCCATCCCCAAAGATTTCTGTAAAATCCGGGGTGGTGTTAGTAATTTCAAGACACAACCCTCCTTCTTTTATAAGCGAATCATCAAAACTGCCGGGTTTTGGTACATTGCTCTCGCTTAAATTATTCCTTACACAATAAATATCTTTTACATATTTTTCAGCCAGTTTTGTTAAAAATTTGCAATATGCATCGTAATCTTTCGGATTGTTCGGTGCAAATAAATACTGCAGGCAGTAGAATAAATAATTTTTTCTTTGCCTTGCTGTAAACGAAACTTCAAACATTGAAAGCAACTGCACTAGTTTATCTTGAACATATGGATCTTCGCAAAGATTTTTAAGATATCCTTTTTTTGTCTTTTTGTCTTCTTCGTGCCAATACTGTAGCTTCCACGGATTGTTCTCAAGTTTGTCTTCCTCATTGGAGTGATGCGCAATGTAACTATCTAAGAAAAATTTTGCTCGTAATAGATTAAGTGCGAATTTCTTTACAAAATTATCATCTATCACATTCACCTTATCAAATTCGTTAATAAGCTCCTTGTCATCAAGATTAAATTCTGTAGGCACAAATCCGGTTTCTTCCATGCGTGTAAGCTTTAAAACAATAAGCAAAAAATTAGAGAAATCAATGATAGGTTGAAAACTGTCTATTTTCTCTTTCGGCTCTTCATGCTTTTGCGCAATTGTAGAATTTAAGATGTCGCTAATTTTTAATTTAGCACTACTGTCTGCATCGGGCAATTTATCAAAAGATTTCTCCTTAAAATCACACGGCTTGTCCCCGAACATTTCTGTGTTTTTATATTTCTGCTTAATGAATACATTCATTTCACTGCAAGTTTCCCATAACAAGCTAAATTTAGCCCTATCATTATCAGACAATTTTTCGATCAGACGTGCTTTTATAATTTCGTGCTTTTCAAGTTGTTCACCTCGTGAGTTCATAATTTCAAAATAGTGGTTTAAATCAATGTCTTTTGGTACATTGTAATGAATAATGCGCACACTCTTTAAAAAGTAAGCTTTGAATGCTTCCAACTTTTGTCGTCCCACTATTTCTTCAAGTGCTGATTTTGCATACATATATCCATTCTTTATGCCATTGTCTATCTCATCTACATTGAAGTCCGGTATGCTATTTATACTGTTCATGGATTTTTTTCTTGCCCTATATGTCAACTTGCTATTAGGTTCTACATCCAATGATTTTAGCACAAGATAAATAGTAGTCAATCTCTGCTGTCCATCTATAACTTCATAAACATTATCCCCCTTATTGTACGAGACTAAGGTTCCGATATAGTATGTATTTTTCTGGTTCTCAAAGGCATCGAAAATATCTTGGATTAGAATGTAGATTTCGTCTTTGTTCCAGGCATAATTTCTTTGATATATCGGCACTTCATAGGTAGCTTTATTATCATTATATATGCCTGAAATGCTTATTTCCTTTAGTGGTAGAACTTTATTTTTCATTATTCCGCTCCAAAAATTTATTTTTCTTAAAATAGTGTAAATAGTTTTGATATACTTTATCTTCTGTCTCATCAATTTTATCTTTTTTGTTAATTTTACTATCAACTATGTCAACGTTGTAATTTAATGGCTCGAGTATATCAGATAATGAGCTTAACAATGAGACCGGCGAATCCGCATCAACGATATATTTGTAGATATTAAATGAGTTTTTTGCTTCACTATTAATTATGTAATTTTGTGCAGCTTGCCAACCTACATTAAAATACTGTGCTCTTAGAGAATAAGCCCATACAAACGCAAAAACTACAAATTGATCCAACAACTCTATATCTAACTTTGTTGGTATTTCCGGGCAAAAACGATCGACATATTGTAGAACTGCAGTGTCAAACAATAGCCTAGTGATACGATTTCCCACACCTCTTTTATAAATTGGCAATTCAAGCGTTTTTACAATGCAATTGTCGTTTATATAATACCCCTCATACTTATCATTATTTTGAATATCCTTTAATATTTCAAAATAATGTTTAGCATAATCAAAGAAAGGTTTGCCGGAAATAATCGGAGTATCGAGCTGAAATGGTCTTAATTTAGTCATTCCGCTAACAAACGGGACGTGAGAACTGTTTACCGAATCGGCATAAGCATATGCACCCTTGTAATATTGTGCGTATGGAAAGTTGTCCTTTTTTGTGACACCTTTAAACTTGTGGATATTGTACTCGTTAAGCTCTTCTGCCTTATTTCCTTTTGACCACTCCTTGAGCCTGTATAGATAATCACAGAATAACTCGGATAATTTTCCTTGCTCCAAATCCTCCCACTGTTTAACGGTTTTTTCAGTTACAGAAATATCCATATCATTCATTTCTCTAAGATGATATGCTTTTAACAAATCGTGGGGAAATAATTTTTTGCCTCTTGCATTTTGAGAATCAAAAAACTGAAATGCTTCTGATACATCATTAGTAATCACAACTATAAATTCACAGTGCTGTTTAATATACTCCAATAAATCCTTACGTTCTTTATCGTCATCGAAATTAAGTGCTCGGCGTTCAAATGTGCGGTAATTACTAATTATATTGCGTAGATTAAATGAATTATCAGCAACCTCTTGCTCTAAAAAAACAATGTTGTTTTCTCCAAGAGCTTTGAGTAACAAAGAAAAGGTTATTGTTCTTTGCTGACCATCTACTATGTTATGTTTTGACAACTCATCACTATGTAAAATTAATGTGCCTACTCGATATGTTTCTTTATTCTGATTTTTCGCCTCCAAAATATCATCTAAAAGCTGCATTGCGTTTTTAGATGTCCACTTATACGGGCGTTGATAGTTCGGTATACATAAAGTGATGTTTTCTATTCTGTCGCCGTTTGCATCTTGTGTGATTGTATTATTTAGCAATAAATCACCTACTGTACTTATAGCAAGCCTTAAATTACCCATGTTGTATTTCCTCATTTTTCGTCTATCAAGATGTACAGAGTCCTCACATTTTGATTTCATGCTACAATGCTTAATAACCAACTTATCAATATGCTTATATCTGCATTATACTACAAACAACATTGTTTTTCTACTTGTTTCTTTGGAATATATACACGAATGTAGTAAATAAATGCTTTTCAATATCATTTTGTCTATAAAAGGATGATTCATCCTAAAATCATATTTTATGTGATACTGTGATGGTTGTTCACCTATCTCAAAAAATCGT
>CAYJIE010000145.1:0-4080 GCA_964370145.1 uncultured Oscillospiraceae bacterium | reverse complement strand
AGCTATTGGGTGTAAATACCGTTGTTGATAGTCCGCAAACCCTTGATATTACTGGTTTTTTCGTTAAGTCCTATATCGCCACCGGCACCAAGTAAAAAGTCGACGTATTTGGATACGTCGACTTTTTACGTCCGTTTTTCTCTTGTTTACTCGTGAATGCTCATGTTTTCTCGCTTGTGGTTTTGCTGAATCCTATAAGAACACTTGCAACTAGGGTGCGGGTGATAGAACTTTTTAACCGAGGTCAATCTTGCCTACGAAGTGATAATGTATTTCTATTTTCTGTGTGTATGGCTTTGATGTGCGATTGGCAGGGTAAACAGCAATATAATCAATAAATTCACCTACAGTAGTTCGATTTATTGTAGTCAGTGGTGTTTGCTTCTCTACAAACGCTCTGAATAAACCAAGCCCATTCACATACTGTTGGACAACTTCAAGTTGTCCTTTTTTCTTTTCCTCTTGTCGCCTTAATTCATCACGTTCCCTTTTAAAATCATTTGTTAGCAACATAAATGTTTCCTCATCAATCACCCCCTTTAATTTATCTTCATAGGCATTCTTAAGTATGTGGGCTAAGTCATTTAACCTTTCTTTTATGCGTACACCATCCTGCATCAAAATGTTACTTTCCTTGGTTGCTTGCTGTGATAGTTTGCCGGATAACTTATCCCAAAATACAGGATATTTGATCGCTGAAATCAAAGCATTTAATTCATGAAGTACCTTTTCAGTCAAATCATCTAAGCGGATATAATGTGTGTCTGGGCAAGTACCTCTATTGCCCACATAGTTTGAACAGTTGTAATATTCAATGCTTGGATTTCTCTGATTAAAATGATAATGGAGATTGCTTCCACAATCCCCACAGCGTAAAAAACCAGAAAACAGAGATTGTTTACCAATGTGTTTTTTACTTTTTGTGTATTCAGTTTGCATTGGATGTACTGCCAAAAGGTTCGCTCTACAATAGGTTCATGTACATTGTAAAAGACGATATGTTTTTCCTGCGGGTTACTTCTTCGCTTCTTATCCTTATAGGAATTGCTATATGTCTTGAGGTTTACCACATCCCCACAGTAACGCTGATCTCGTAGTATTTTTCCTACGGTAGTTGATGACCATTGGTATGGGTTTGGTAAAACGTTATGTTGTGAGCTTTGCTCTTGTAGGACTGAGTATTGAGATGGTGTTAAAATCTTGGTTTTTTCTAATATCTTGGCAATCTGTTCTGAGCCATAGCCTTGAAAGCTAAGTCTATAAATCTGCTGAACGATAACTGCTGTAACTTCATCCGGTATCCATATATTTGGATTGTTCGCTGATTTCATATAGCCATAAATAGGTTTTCCAACGGGAATACCGGCATTGGCACGAGATTGATATATGAGGCGAACTTTACGGCTAATGTCCTTTGCATACCACTCGTCCATAATGCTATATAGGGGCAGAAAATCCACTGAGTTGGTATCACTGTCAATGCCACCACTGACGGCAATAAATCGAACATTATGTTTTGGTAATAAATCCTCGAGATAGTATCCAATTTTGAGATAATCCCTCGACAGTCGAGAGGTCTCCTTGACTAAAACTGCGGAGATTTTGTCGGCACAAATAGCTGCTTCCAAATCCTTTAATGCATAACGGTTATTGTCTGTGCCACCATAACCGTCGTCGATAAAAAACTTGGTGTTTTCAAACCCATACTGGGTAGCGACTTTTTGTAATAGTAGTTTTTGATTGGTAATACTGTTGCTTTCATCGGGTATGCCGTTCCGCTTGGAGATACGACAGTATAGGGCTACATACTTTTCTGTTTGCATAAAATCACTCCTTTTTCTTTTAGTATACTTGACTAATGAGAAAAGAGTTTGTATTGATTTTTTTGTGATTTTATGCTATAATATGTCAACGGAAGGCTTTGTAGCCAAAAAAGTAAAATAGGAAGCAACGCTAACCCTGCAGAGGTGACTCTGCGCGGTTTTTTAATCATCAAACACATCGGAAGAGGTGCCAGAATGGAAATTAAGTTACAAAAAATACGCATTCAAAATTTTAGAGGTTATCATGATGAGTGGATTTTATTTGATAGTAACATAAATGTTATTATCGGTAGAAATGATGTAGGAAAGTCTACAATACTTGAAGCGTTGGAAATATTTTTTAACAATGAGCAAGTGAAAATAGATGTCGGAGATAGAAATATTGCAACCGCCCCCGACGAAAAGGTTAAAATCACTTGCTGTTTTAGGCTAGCTGATTCAGCAGTAACTATTATTGATTCTACCGTTTCGATTAGACTTGATGATGAATTTTTACTAAATAGCGAAAATATGCTTGAAATCCGAAAGGAATGGGATTGTTCTAAGTCCACAATTTCTACAAAAGACATTAAGACATTTATTATTGCCAACTATCCAAACATCGAACAACTAAATACTCCGCTTGTATGCGAAAAGATAACATCGTTGAAAAAAATAGGCAAAGAAGTTTGTGATCAAGAACTGTATGCAGCAACCAATCAAGCGGTGTCATCTGAATTAAGAAAAGCAATTTATACAGCTCTCAATGCCAGTGATGCAGATAAAAAAGAAAAGGCGATTGAAGTCGCACAAGAAGATGCTAAAAACATATGGGTTAGTTTATCCAAAAGTCTACCTCTATTTTTCTTGTTCAAATCCGATAGAGTTAACACCGATAAAGATTCAGAGGTACAATCTCCCATGAAGGCAATCACTAAAACTGCACTGTCTGATTTACAAGCTGAATTAGATGCTATTGTAAGTAAAGTAAAATCTCGAGTGGAGGAAATAGGAAAAGAAACAATTGAACGTCTATCTGAATTAAATGAAGATATTGCTAAATCACTAACACCTAGGGTAAACACAAAAGCTTTTGATTCTATTTTCTCTTTTGATTTGGAATCTGATGATGGTATTCCGCTCAACAAAAAAGGTAGTGGTGTTAGAAGGCTTATTTTACTTAGCTATTTTAGAGCTGAAGCACATAAAAAATTACAAGCACACCATAACAATTCAATCATCTATGCGATTGAAGAACCCGAAACATCTCAGCATCCTAATTTTCAGAAAATGATAATGGAAACTCTAATTGATTTATCAAAGGATGGAATGCACCAAATTTTGGTAACTACACACACTCCCGAAATTGCAAAAATGGTAGAACTTGAACAGTTAATCTTTATTCAAAAAGATGAACTTGGTATTCCTAAATTCCATGCAAGAGATGGAGCCACATATCATGACATAGCTACCACTCTTGGTGTTCTACCTTTTGCAGTAGAAAAAGTTGTCATATGTGTAGAGGGTGAAAATGATGTCAACTTTATATCTAATATAAGCAAGATTGTTGAATTTAAAAATATAGTAGATTTAGATGCAAGTCGCATAAAAATCATGTCGCTTAATGGCTCAAATCTCCAAAGTTGGGTTGATGGCAACTATTTTGCTGAATCTAATGTAAAAGAGATTCATATCTACGATAGAGATGTAGAAAGTTACCGAAAGAAAGCCGAGGACATAAACCAATCTAATGACAAACGTAGATTTGCACAGATAACTCAATATCTAGAAATGGAAAATTATATTCCTCCCAAACTTATTGAAGATGAGTTCGGAATCGACTTAACTGATTATTATGAAAATTGGAGCGAAGTTGATATTCCGCAGTTGCTGCTAGGTATGGTTAAACAAGAAATTCGGGAACCTAAAAAACGTGAAATGATAATTAAACGAATCTTAAATAGCAAGCTATCCAAACAAATAACAACCGAAATGCTAAAAAATTTAGGATCGTTTGAGGAATGGGAAAGCTTCTTCAAGAAAATTGCTGCTATTATGAATGGAACCTATGTGCATAAAATAATTTCACAATAATTTTGTGTCAGATAGACAACTGTTTTCTTAGTTTTTAGTGTAAATACTGCTCGTGACTGCTCTCAAACCCTTGATATTACTGGGTTTTTCGTTAAATCCTATATTGCCAATCGCACCAAAATTCCCATAGACGAACTATCGTCTATGGGATTTTTTTTATTTTTATGCAATAAAGATGAGATTT
>CAYJIE010000144.1:0-4142 GCA_964370145.1 uncultured Oscillospiraceae bacterium | reverse complement strand
GGATTTTCCACCATACAATTTATAGGGTCAAAAAGGAACCTGCTTTTGAATGGCTTAATGATAACAAGGTGGCAGTACACAATGATGCCAATACATGGGTATTCGAAGATAGCAACGTTTACAATGACCTTGTGCAAGAATCAGGTTGGCAATCAGCTTTTTCACAGCGTTATGTTATAGACGCATATCTATCTATCAACAGTGAAGAAGATGTGCTCAAAGCCGCATATGCATATAAATATCCTACTGAGGAGCTAGGCTTATCCTCATTTGACAAGAATAACAACATATGGTTTGAGGAAGTGCCGAACAATTCTCATATATTAAATGCACATTTAGCAAGTATTGTTGCTCTTGACAGAGTAAATGCCGCATATCCAAATGAAGAGGTGGCTTCGCTATATAACCGCGGGGTGGAAAGTCTGTTAGATAACTTACACCGATTTGACAATGGGTATTGGACAAAGTATGATATGAACCCCAAAAAAGAACTTCTTCTTCAAATTGATTGGATTAGCGGAGAAGAATCTATTTTGATAGATGAAATAATGTTCTATAATCCAATGACCAATACTGCGACAGTTACAGATGTCGGAGATGGTGATGATTTTGATGCTTATCCGAATATTGCGGGGACGGATTGGTCTGCTGCTGAGCATGAAGATGGCAAGACGGTGCGTGGATTTTCTAACGGATATAAACTCCGCAGTGAAACTGTTCAAGGAGGAACTCAGCACAATGTATATGTAAATGCTGTGCTTCCACAGGAAGAGTTTGTCGATTACTTCGATGCGCCCACACATAAACTTCTTATAACTTATAAAGATGTATCTGAGGGCTCTTTTGCAATAAAAACACAAGCGATAAATGAGGGGAATTTCCTTGAATTTGTTAATATACCGAACGGAATTATACATTGTGTCGGTGATGGCGAATGGAAAACAGCTGAAATTGAGATAAAACCGCAAGATATGGGTTGGTACATGGGTGTGGATTATCAAGTTTATCACAATGAACAACTTTCGCTGATTGCAGAAAACTATGATAACTTTCTGCTTGAACAGTATCTTGAGAAATGGGAATATTACACTGCCATGTATTCTGCTGACAAACCCGTTATTATAAGTGATGTAACTTTTGAGTATTTGGATATTGCCGCAGACCTAGAAGTGGGAGAGACTTCACCTGTCTATGACGGTCACGGGCTCGAAAACTCTTTGGACGGCGACTCAAATGATGACTATACCGCTTTTGTTGAGGGCGGAGATCCCCAATCCTTCTCTCTGACAATCAGCGAGTTATCGGAAGTTTCAGCTTTGGAATTTGTCTTTGAGAGCGAGGAAAACCTTGTGAGTGCCTACACACTCACTTTATACAACGGCGAGGAAGTAGTATTTACAACAGAAATTTTGGAAAATGACGAAAAAATGCAGCTAATTGAGCTTGAAAACAGTGTTATCGCTGACAAAGTGGTGTTTGTTGCAAACGAATTTATCGGCCAAGAACGAATATTATTAAGACAAATAAGATTGCTTAATACCGCTAATTAGGAGGATATGTGAGAAAAATTATTTTATCACTTTTATTTTCAGCATTGATATTGGCCGGTGGCTGTACCAAAGCTGATGACAACTTGGATAAGAACGGTATCGACACAGGTGAGCTGCCAATAATTGAGCTGGAAGATGCTCTTCAAGAAGACGAGGCTACTTGGTCTGATTTTGCTGTTGTTGCGACTTCCGAAAACCTTGACAAAGAGCTTCTCCAACAATTTTTTGACGGAGCACTTGAAGTGGCAGAGCTTATGCCAAACTCATTTTTTACTGTAAATTTCAAGGGAGAACTTGATGTTGAAAAATTGAGTATAAAATTTTCAGATGTCACTGACAGTGATTTAACAACGCTCCATATATATGATACGGATTTATATGGGACAAGAAGTTATCAAAACCTATATCTTGATGTTGTAAAAAATAATGAGCTGAGTTTCGAGAAAGATGAGCTTAAAAGTGCCTTTATCACTGTCAAACTGAGCTGCGAAACCGATAAAATATATAGCATGACCAATTTTTCAGTAGTTGGCATCCCGACATTTCCCTCTTATTTTTTAGAGGAAGCGGAGATAGCATTAAGTGGAGACGATGAGAAAAATCCTCTTCGAGTTTGGAGACAGCCGATATCGGAAAATGTATTCTTACTTTCTAATGAGTTGTTGGGCACAGATGAAAATTTGACCGACCATGAAAAAGTGGTTTTATATATGAATTATATTGGTGATTTCAAAGTTGGCTCAACCGATGCACAAGTTAGTAATGATATCATAAATAACATCGGATCTTGTGGGAATTTTTGTAATATTCTTGCCGCACTGTTAGTGGAGCAGGGAATAGAGTCTCGAATTATAACATTAGCAAATCATCCTGAAAACTATGGCCATGTTGTTTTAGAAGTGAAAATCAATGATAAGTGGAGTGTGTATGACCCGACCTACGGAGCTTATTACACCACAACTCCCGAAAACACAAAGGATCCATATGTGCTTTCATATGAAGAATTGAAATCCGGAAGAGGTGATGAGGAAGATGTCACTCAAGTTGTTAATACCCCTGAAAGGCTTACAAGTGAAGCAGCATACGATTTTTTAGGGCCTTATATCTATGAAGTGGCAAATCCAGCCGGTGTTATTGGAGCTGAAAATAAATTGTACTATCCCTTAGAGCTAAACCTACTTACAGATGCAACATTGACAAGAGATGAATTTACCACAGCATATCAAGGTGTGAGCTATATAGGTGCAGCCAGTACGAACAATTCCCATATTTGGACAATTGGCGCTCTAGAGGCAAATGGAAATTACAAGATGAGTATAAAAGGGCTTTTTGTCGGAGGAGAGTTGAGTGCTGCAGATTTTCTTGCATATATCGAGGAGTCTTCCAATGTTGAAATATTGAGCGGAGAAGAATATTCTTTTAATTACCCTGATGGTGACTTGCTATGGGAAATTAATTTTACCGCAAAATCAGATATGGTACATCTGACACTTTCTCATGATTATGTCGGGCCTGAGTTTCACTATATAAGTATTGAAGAAATCTCAATAGAGAAAGTATCGTAACCCAAGGAGTTATATGAATATATTGTTTATTCTTACAAACGGATTTGACCCTGATTTAAGGACATATAAACAGGCAAAATTTCTTGTGCAAAAAGGCCATAAAGTTACTGTTTTGGCATGGGACAGAGAAGGGCGGCATCAAGAAAATCAAAATGAGACATTCAATGGCATTGCTATAAAGCGTTTTTATATTCCCTCTAAATACGGCTCTGGATTAAAACAGATTTTCCCAATGCTTAGCTTTGCCAAATTATGCAAAGAATATAACAACAGTAACCAAAAATTAGATATTTGTCATTGTGTTGACTTGTACGGTATGGTAACAGGATATCTCAGTTGCAAGCGAAATATGCCCTTGGTTTTTGATATGAGAGAATTTTACGAAAGCGGAAGTTTGAGAAAAATTAAGCTTCTTGTTCGACATTTAGTTAGGTTCTTTCAATCTAAATGCTATAAGGTTATTTATCTGAATGACTTACAAAAGAGTTTTGTAAGAGAAAAAGATTTGCACAAACTTGTATACCTACCGAATTATCCTGAAGAAGCAAAATTTTTGACCTCTGGCAAAACAAAAAGTAACAAAATCAGAATTTCCTTTATTGGAGTTGTCAGGCATTTTGCTCCGCTAAAGGCATTAATAGAAGTTTCTGGTGATAATGATATGTTTGAGATTTTTATCCATGGAAACGGTATTGGTTTTGAAAAATTGTTAAATATATCCAAAATGTATAAAAACTGTTATGTGACTGGTGCCTTTAATCATGATAACATTGCAAAACTTTACAGCAATACAGATGTATTGTTTTGTGTTTATGATGCACAAGATGAAAATGACAAAAATGCCTATCCGACAAAATTTTTTGAAGCCATTATTACAAATACACCGATGATAGTTGCTAAAGATACTGTTATAGGTGATTTCTGTTTGGAGAAAAACATTGGTCTTGTTTCCGACAGAGACTATGAAAATGAAATAAAAAGAATATTGCAAATTTTGCCTATTAATGATATAATCGGTCAAATGTCT
>CAYJIE010000143.1:0-4219 GCA_964370145.1 uncultured Oscillospiraceae bacterium | reverse complement strand
TTGTGTTTCAAAGCTATAATTTAGTGCCTGTTTTGAATGTTTACGAAAATATTGTATTGCCGATAGAGCTCGACGGAAATATGGTTGACAAAAACTATATCGACAATGTCATTAAAACTTTAGGCCTAGAAACTAAGCTTAATAACTTACCTAACAATCTGTCAGGTGGACAACAACAAAGAGTTGCAATAGCAAGAGCATTAGCCTCTAAGCCCGCTATTATACTAGCCGATGAGCCGACAGGAAATTTAGATAGCAAAACTTCTCAAGATGTATTGTCTTTGTTGAAAGTATCAAGCGAAAAATTTAAACAAACAATAGTTATGATCACCCATAATGAAGAAGCCGCACAACTTGCAGATAGAATCATACGCATCGAAGACGGACAAATTGTAGGTGACAAGCATGTATAGCGTGAATAATAAAAAGACTATTAGAAACTTAGCTCTTAAGAGCTTTAAAGCGAGCAAGGTAAGAAATATTGTAGCGATTTTAGCCATTGCACTCACGTCATTCATGTTTATGACTTTAGCAACAATTGGACTTAGCGTCGTAGACAGCATGGAACTCCAAACTATGCGAATGATAGGCACATCAAGTCATGCAGGATATAAAAACCTAAGTCTTACAGAGTATGAAATGCTTACAAATGATGCAGAAATCGTAGATATAGGCAAACGAGTAATCGTAGGTGTTGCTGAAAACGAAGAACTCAAAAAATTCAGCACAGAAATAGGATATGCTGATGATTTTTATGCTGAATCTGGATTTTCAAATCCTACTATAGGTCGTATGCCTATAAGTGGCAATGAAATAATGACTTCAAGCACTATCGTAGAAGAACTTGGAAAAACAGCTGAAATTGGAACAAATATTGAACTTGTTTTCAGAGCTAATGGAGAAACTTTTAAAGATACATTTGAAGTAGTGGGACTCTATGAAGCAGATCCCGCCCTACCTGTACACATGGCATTTGTATCAGAAGAATATCAAAAAAAAGTAGCACCTGCGTGGCAAACTCCTCTTGCATCTAACGAAGATTTAATATATCAAACTGATTATTCATATGCAGCAGGCATGGTACAAGCGACTTTCAATTACACATCTTCATTTGATATTGAAAGACAATTAGATGAGTTAACAGAACGCTTAGGGTTTGATACAAATTATATAGATCCTGGTGTAAATTGGGGATATTCCGATGCAGAGATTGATTTCGCAAGTGTTTTAATCGTGGCCGTATTAGTGCTTATAATCATGTTAGGCGGATATTTAATAATCTACAATGTGTTTTTAATCTCGGTATCTCAAGATATAAATTTTTATGGACTCCTTAAAACAATTGGTACAACTTCTAAGCAACTCAAAAAAATGATATCGTTTCAAGCTATGCTACTTGCAATCATGGGTATGTCTATAGGACTCGTGGCTGGATATGGGGTTTCGTTTTTAGTTATGCCGATCGTTACTGAAACTACTTCTCTAGGAGATGTTTTTATAATTTCTACAAATCCGATAATTATTGCATTATCAGTATTATTTACACTTTTGACAATATGGATTTCATTAAGAAAACCTTATAAGCTTTTGACAAAAATTTCACCTATTGAGGCTGTGAGATTTACAGATGTCTCAACTAATATAAAGACAAAATCAAAGAAATCAAAAAAGATAACTCCTATGTCATTAGCAATGCAAAATTTAAAGCGCACCCGCGGAAAAACTGCTTTAGTTATACTTTCGATGACGCTTTCAATAGTGGTGCTTGACGTAGCATATTCTATTTCTAACAGCTTTGATTTAGACACATATCTAAATAATTTTGCTGTGACAGATTTTGAAGTCGGTCATTATTCTCAATACAACAATTTTTCTCTTAATCTTGAAACAGAAGCCGTAACAGATGATGACATATCTGCTTTTGAGAAATTAGAAGGCTTTGAAGACATGGGAAATGTGTATTTGAGCTTGGGCACACATAAATTTTCAAGTGTTGCGTATGAAAGAGCACTCAGTTATCTTGATAAAAATGCCGATAGATTTCATCCTATTTACAGTGCAAGTATGATAGAGCTATTAAAAGAACAACAATCTATGATTCAAATGGTTTATGGTGTTTCTTCTTATTTGTATAATCACTTAGAGATTTTTGATAGTAACGATTCGGATTTAGAAAAATTTGATAGCGGAGATTACGTACTTGTGAGCGCTTTTTTCAACACAGGCAGAGATCCATATTATCTTGCAGGTGAAAAATTAACACTTACTTTTGAAAACGGAAACAGTAAAGAGTATGAAGTACTTGCTGTAGGCCAATTAGGTGGCGCCATAGATTCAAACTATAGAATAGGAGATATTTATTTTGCTCTACCCGAGAGTGAATATCTAGAAATGATGGGCGATGTAAAACCTCTTTTAGTTGCCTTTGATGTCGAAGAAGAACATGTAGAAAACGCAGAAAATTTTATTAAAAATTACACAGAAAATATAAATTCAGAACTTGCATACACATCTAAAGCTGTCTTGGTAGATGAATTTGAAAGCTCACAAAACATGTATCTGATAGTAGGAGGCGGATTAAGTTTGATTCTTTTGTTTATAGGACTATTTAACTTCATCAACATGATGATTACTTCAATTAACTCAAGAAACAAAGAATTTGCAATACTCCAAGCTATCGGCATGACAGGCAAAAATCTAAAGAGAATGATAAATTACGAAGGATTATTGTATGCATTCGCTGTAACAATTATTGTATGTACTATCGGAAAAATATTTTCATACGGATTGACTATGCTCATGGCGAATCAAATATGGTTTTTCACTTATGATTTTTCGATTTTACCGATAATCTTTTCAATACCAATCATCATAGCTTTGTCAACCATAATTCCTCTAGCCGTGTATAAGGTGATGAGCAAAAAAACTATCGTTGAGAGACTTAGAGGCATTGGTTAATGGTTTTGTATTATTTCAAATTGATTTAGTGGCTATTCACAGTGACTTAAGAAATTCAAGGGAAAAAATAATGAAATATGGAAAGCCTTATGTAGATTGGATTAAGTTGTGCGAAATTTTATGAGAGTTTTAGCTCATCGTGGGTGTGACCTTTAAAACTTTCTTCTTATGAGCTTTTCGAATAAAATTAATTATGCCCTAACCCCATTTTCTAAAAGAAAATAGCGGTAGGTCAAACGCAAGGAGAACCAAATCTTTGTGAGTGAAACGAGCAGAAAGATTTGCTGTTCTCTACTGGACAGTACAACTTCCCAATCGGAGTACTCGGCGCCATAGTTCATTATTTTTTCCCGTTTGGGTTGCAATTAATTGTGAATGGTAACGATTGGCAAAAATATTTGTGTCGTTTCAAGTGTTTTTTATTGACTTTAATATTATAATGCTTTAAAATTAACACACATTAGATTTTCGAAAAATAAAATTAAGGAGAAACGATTTAATGGTAATTATAGTTGATTTTGGCGCACAATACAGCCAATTAATAGCACGACGTGTAAGAGAAAATAACATATATTGCGAAATCATACCTTATACAGCTAAAATCTCAGAGATTAAGGCAAAAAATCCTACAGGTATAATTTTATCTGGAGGTCCTGCAAGTGTATACGAAGAAAATGCACCTATGGTAGATAGCGAAATATTTGAACTTGGTGTACCTGTTTTGGGCATATGCTATGGTGGACAACTTATAGCTCAAGCTTTTGGAGGTAAAGTTTCAAAAGGCAATTCAAGAGAATACGGAAGAGTTGAATTAAAAACTTCAGAAAACATAGGCATATTTAAAGATATACCTCAAGACTCATTAGTATGGATGAGTCATACAGATTACATAGAAGAAAAACCTGCTGATTTTAGAATTACTGCTTGGTCAGATGCTTGCCCTGTATGCGCAATGCAAAATGATGACAAGAAAATCTATGCATTACAGTTCCATCCAGAAGTAGAGCATTCAGAAAAAGGAAAAGAAATTATAACTAACTTCTTATTAAATGTTTGCGCACTTAAAGCAGATTGGAACATGGGTAACTTTGCTATAGAGACTATCGAAAGTATAAAGAAACAAGTAGGAGATAAAAAAGCACTTTGCGCACTTTCAGGCGGAGTTGACTCATCAGTTGCTGCTGTTTTAGTACACAAAGCAATTGGCAAAAACTTAGTTTGTGTATTCGTTGATCACGGTCTACTTAGAAAAGATGAAGGA
>CAYJIE010000142.1:0-4251 GCA_964370145.1 uncultured Oscillospiraceae bacterium | reverse complement strand
GGATTTTTTTCAAGCACAGGTAGTGGCAAACTGCGCAGAATTATTAATGACAGCGCAGGAGCGACCGAAACATACCTTGCGCACCAACTCCCCGATTTAGTTGGCGCATACACGACGCCTGTTGCAGTGCTAATTGTGCTTTTCGCCTTTGACTGGCGACTTGGACTTATCAGTCTTATTCCGCTTGTGCTTGCAATGGTTTCTATGATGTCGGGCATGGGCAAAGACCAACCGGAGAGGTTGAAACAATATCAAACTGCACTTGAAAACATGAACAACGAGGCAACGGAATATGTGCGTGGTGTTCCTGTTGTAAAAACCTTTAACCAATCAGTGTTCTCGTTCGAGCGTTTTCACGGTGTGATTTCAGAATACAAAAAATATGTGTCCGAATATGCGTATCGCATGAGGATACCGATGACTATCTTCCAAGTTTTTTTAGCAAGCACACCGATATTCTTGGTGTTATCTTCGATTTTTATGATAAGCGGTCAAAGCGATATGATGAGCTTCTTTTTAAGCTTTTTCTTTTATTTGATTTTCACACCCATAGCCTCGCTTATGATGATGAAGATTATGTGGGTTATGCAACACTCAATGCTTGCAAGCGATGCGGTAGACCGTATAGACAATTTGCTAAATGAAAAACCACTTGCAAAGCCGACTGCTCCAAAATCTCCCAAAACTGTCGATATAGAGATGAAAAATATATCTTTTACATACCCAAACACCGATAAAAGAGCTGTTGATAATGTATATATCAGCATAAAACAAGGGCAAACTGTCGCATTTGTCGGTCCATCAGGTGGAGGGAAGACCACTCTTGCAACACTAATTCCACGCTTTTGGGATGTGGACAGCGGTTTTGTTTCTATTGGTGGTGTTGATGTAAAAGACATTGAAAACGCTGAGCTTATGAGAAATATATCATTTGTTTTTCAAAATACAAACCTTTACAAAGCGAGTATTTTAGATAATCTGCGTGAGGGTAAGCCAAACGCAACTATTGACGAACTGAACAAAGCACTAAAAGCCGCAAGGTGCGAGGATATTATAGCCAAACTGCCAAACGGACTTGACACAGTTTATGGCACAAAAGGCGTGTATTTATCTGGTGGCGAAGCACAGAGAATTGCACTTGCAAGGGCGATTTTGCGTGATGCTCCGATAATTTTGCTTGACGAGGCAACAGCCTTTGCCGACCCCGAAAATGAGCATCAAATTCAGCTTGCTTTCAACGAATTAACCAAAGGCAAAACTGTGCTTATGATTGCACACAGACTCTCAACAATCAAAAATGCCGACTTAATTTATGTTATAGCTGACGGAAAAGTGGCAGAGCAAGGCACGCATTATGAACTTGTAGCAAACAAAGGACTATATAGCGAAATGTGGACGGAATACAATAACGCATTTATTTGGAACGAGGTGACAGCATAATGAAAAAATCCTTACAAAAAACTTTTGCCCTTACAGAAAAAGGAGCGAGTGAACTTTTAAAAGCGAGCATTATCACTGTCATTATTAACATTGTTATTATGGCTGTGAGCGGTATATCCTACTACTTTATTCAGGATACACTACTGCCGATTTTAGAGGGCGGTGCTCCTGTTTATACTGTTTTGGTCTATACACTTTATGCTGTTTTCATAATGTTTTTATTGGCTGTGCTTTACTATTCCCAGTACAACTTCTGCTATATTTCAGCCTATGAAGAAAATATGCGAATTTCACTTGCTGAAACGCTCCGCAAACTGCCACTTTCATTCTTTGGCAAAAAAGATTTATCTGACTTAACATCAACCATAATGGGTGATGTGACAATGATGGAAAATGCCTTTTCGCATTTTATCCCCGGCTTTATCGGCTCAATTATCTCGACGGTTATTATGGGAATAGGTATGTTTGTGTTTGACTGGCGACTTGCATTGTCGCTCACTTGGGTTATTCCTGTTTCGTTTTTATTATGTGTTGCGAGCAAAAAATTGCAAGACCATTTCCTCTTAAAAACAAAAGCTATTCAGCTTACCTACCTTGATAAAATTCAAGAATGCCTTGAAAATGTTAAAGATATTAAAGCGAACAACAGAGAAAATGCACATCTAAGGGTTATGGATGCACATTTTGAAAAGCACGAAAGTATGAGTATGAAGTCGGAATTCGTGACAGGAATATTTGTCAGCACAGCACAAATGATACTGAAAGTCGGAATAGCAACCACTATGATTGTAGGTGTAACTTTGCTTGCCACAGGTGAAGTTTCGCTACTCACTTTCCTCGTGTTTTTGATGATAGCATCAAGAATTTATGATCCACTTGCCGGGGCGTTAATAAACCTTGCAGGAATATTTATCTCGCTAAAAAGTGTTGAGCGAATGAAAGAATTCGAGAACACAAAAATCCAAACAGGCAAGGAAAATATGTCACCAAAAGGATATGACATTAACTTTGAGAATGTGAAGTTTAGTTATGATACAAGCGAAACTGTGCTAAATGGCGTTTCATTCACTGCAAAACAAGGTGAAGTTACAGCACTTGTAGGCCCATCCGGTGGTGGCAAAAGCACGGCGATGAAACTTGCGGCACGATTTTGGGATATTGGTAGTGGCAAAATCACCATAGGTAGTGAAGATGTAAATGCAGTTGAGCCTGAAACTCTCTTAAAAGAAATTTCTATCGTGTTCCAAGATGTAACACTTTTTAACAACACAGTTCTCGAAAATATCCGCATAGGCAGAAAAGGTGCGACTGACGATGAAGTTATGGAGGCTGCAAAAAATGCCCAGTGCCACGAGTTTATTATGTCTATGCCTAACGGATACAACACAATGATAGGCGAAAACGGCTCAAAATTATCAGGTGGTGAAAGGCAGCGATTGTCTATTGCAAGAGCTTTGCTTAAAGATGCACCGATAGTTTTGCTTGATGAGGCGACCTCCTCGCTCGATATTCAAAATGAAAGTGCTGTGCAAAAAGCAATTTCAAGACTTACTAAAGACAAAACCGTTATAGTTATTGCCCATAGAATGAGGACTATTGCAGGGGCGAATAAAATTGTACTGCTCAAAGAGGGCAAAGTTTCGGCCGAGGGTACGCACAGTGAACTTCTCAAAACATCTGCCGATTATGAGAATATGATAAGGTTACAGACTGAGAGCATGAATTGGGTGCTGTCGTAAAATTAGAGGGTAATGGCGGATTTTTATCCGCCTGTTACTGCTGTAAAGGAGATAAAAAATGCCAAAGAATCAATTTTTATCACAAGCTAAAAAGTTTTTAATAGAAACTTATGGCAGTGAAAAAGGCAATGTAATTGCAAATTCATCTTTTGAGCGATTTGAGGACCTTTGCAAAGAAAATGCAGATGAGCCAAAGGCTATGCACAGTCATACCCATGTAAAAATCTACCCTTGCATTTCTGTACTTGATGCACAAATTAAGCACGGAATATCAAGAGAAGATGCACTGACTTTTAACTTCAAGTTTATTGAGTGGAGAAGTTATAGAGCCGCAAAAATCGTTGCGAAACTTATGAAGATACCCGGTGTTTATAAAAAGATGCCCGTACTGTTTGGCAATATGACAAAGAAAAAGTTTGGTGTAAAGCAAAACTTCGATGCAGTGTTCCACGAAATATCACCAAAGGAAATGCGTTTTGACATGACGAAATGCCCGTATTCGGAGCTTTGTGCAAAATACAGATATCCCGAAATCACAAAGGCATTTTGCAGGGGTGATGATATAGTGTACGGTAATATGCACCCAAGACTTATTTGGGGAAGAACTAAGACAATCGGTGACGGCGATACTGTATGCGATTTTAAATTAACGGTGGTGAAGTAATGGGAGATAAAATACAAAGCTCATACAAATCGACAAAAAACATCTATGATGTAATAATTACACACAAAACTTGGTGGAGCAAACTTTATAGAAACATCGTTTGGAAAGGTGGAGATAATAACGCAATAGCAAAAATACTCCTTGATAAAATACCAAACGATTTTAATGGAAAAATCCTTGATGTGCCTGTTGGAACAGGAGTGTTTACTCACGAAAAATATAGCAAAATGAAAAAAGCTGATATAACCTGTCTTGATTATAGCGAAGATATGCTAAACCTTGCTAAAGAGCGAATTCACGGCGAAAATACAAATCTCGTTCAAGGCGATGTAGGAAATTTGCAGTTTGAAAATGAAACTTTTGATATAGTTTTAAGCATGAACGGCTTTCATGTTTTCCCTGATAAGG
>CAYJIE010000141.1:0-4400 GCA_964370145.1 uncultured Oscillospiraceae bacterium | reverse complement strand
GTCACCTGCCGTTTTAACGACAATTTCACCACTCGAAATCTCTCTTATATCGTAGGCGTGGAGGGGTTGTCCATATTCAAGCATTACATAGTTTGTGATATCAACAATATTGTTAATAGGACGCATACCTGCGGCGCGAAGTCTTTCACGGATGAATCTTGGCGATGGGCCGATTTTGACCTCTGCTGCGACCCTTGCAATAAAACGAGGGCAGAGCTCGGTGTTTTCCACACGCACTTTTATATAGTCCTCTGCTTTTAGCTCACTACCCTTAACAACAGGCTCTTTTATGTCCAGCGGTAGATCATATGTCGCCGCAGTCTCTCTAGCAAGCCCTTGTACGGACAAGCAGTCCGGACGGTTTGATGTGATTTCAAATTCATATATCGTGTCATACAGACCTAAAATTTCACCGATATCGTCACCGAGCTTAAAGCCTTTGATGTCATCTTCTGACAACAAGAACACGCCATAGCTTGCGCCATGTGGAAAGTCTGCAACGGTCAAAGACAGCTCCTCGAGTGAACACATCATGCCCTCACTCTCAATGCCATCAATTTTTGTTGTACCGATTTCTCTACCATTTGGAAGGACGGAATTTGGCATAGCCACAGGGACATATGCATTTAGCTCAAGATTCGGAGCACCTGAAACCTGTGTGAGCACTCTGCCGCCGACATCTGTTTTGCACAGAAAATGTTTTTCATTTTCAGGCACTTTCGACATCTCAATGACTTTGCCAAGTACAACATTTTTCATTGCAGAAAAGGGCAAATCAAAACCTTCAACCTTTGAGCCGCTCATCGTGAGGGCTCTCACATAGTCGGTTGGGGTCTTATCTATTTTCACATAGTCACTTAGCCAATTTAGGGATAATTTCATTAATTTCTTCCTCTTTTCATTACTGTGCGCCTACTCTTTGCACAAGCGCATTAATATGTTCTTGATTGTTAAGCGATGGTGTGTAGTTTAGGAACAACACATCGTCAATACCGTTCTCTTCCACGAGTTCGCGAAGACTGTATTCATACAAAACAGGGTCGACCATAAATATCCTCTTATAGTGAGGCATGAGGAGCATGGAAAACGCATCGTCAAGAGCGCCTTCGCTGACGACGACAATACTTCTATCGCTCTCTATATCTGTCTCAATCAGTCCAATTGCAAGATCTTTATCCATGAAGAACTCATCGTAGTTAATGTTCATCTCAAGTGCATAGTCCGCTGAATTCTCATCGGGCACATTTAGCAAGTCCATCGTATACCATCTGCCACCGGCATCGCCGCCATCATATAGGAAAGATGATGCGGAGTAGCGTGTAAACGGTGTGTAATATACAAATTCGTCGGGATTTACGCGCATTCCCTCAACAGGCTCCATGTCGTAGAGTGCGCCGTGGAATGACACGGAATTTTCCTCATATGCGCTGATGTCAACAGCGATTTCACCCGTTGCCTCGATAAATTTCTTGTAAACTTGGTACATGCCGCTAGAATTCAAGTATCTCTCCGTACGAAGATAATACCCCAAGTCGTAGCCGGATGAAAGGTCGTCAAATACATCGACTTTCACGACTTCGTCATCGACAAGCGCATTCACAAAAATTCCCACATCTCTTTGATAGGGCTCATTTTTTTGCTCTTCGCCCATTGACGATGTGAAAATATTAATCTGCTCATATGCTGTTGGCACCATGCACATGTATACATTAGCATCTAAAAGGTCATGTGCAGTGTTTATAACATGGGAATATACGAAAGTGATCTCTTCATCGGGCAGATAAATCTCGCAAACGCTGTCCTCGGTGTAGAAATAATCGCCAACAACAGTGCCGACATCAAATGACGGCAACTTAAATTGAGCAAGTGATAACAATCTTGTTGACGCTGGGATATCCTCGTCAAAAAAAGTCGCAGCTGGCACAGGGGCAGGCGGTGTAGTTGCAATGTAAGAGCTCGCACTTATGGCTAGCACCATCAGGGCTATACATAGCACTATCGCAAGTAACACAAGGATTTTACGCATATTCCCTCCCTCTTAAAACTGTTTGAGGAATTTCAAATTGTTCTCATAAAACAGCCTTAAATCGTCAATTTTATATTTACGCATAACCATGCGCTCAAGTCCCATTCCAAATGCAAATCCTGAATATACCTCAGGGTCGATGCCGCAGTTAGCGAGCACTTTCGGATGAACCATGCCTGAGCCTAAAATCTCGATGAAACCTTCACCCTTGCACAGTGAGCAGCCAACGCCTTGGCAGTTAAAGCACATTATATCCATTTCGGCAGATGGCTCCGTAAATGGGAAGTGATGTGGTCTAAAGCGAACCACGCTATCCTCGCCATACAGTCTTTTTGCAAAAATTTCAAGAGTGCCCTTTAAGTCAGCCATCGTAATGCCCTTATCGACAACCAAGCCCTCAATTTGATGGAACACAGGTGAATGTGTTGCGTCAACGGCGTCGGAGCGATACACCTTGCCAGGGGAAATAATTCTAATTGGCAGTTCGCCTTTTTCCATTACACGCACTTGCATTGGCGAAGTTTGAGTGCGAAGAACAACATTGTCCGACACATAGAATGTGTCTTGAGTATCCCTAGCAGGGTGGTCTTTTGGAATATTAAGAGCTTCAAAATTGTAGTAATCAAGCTCAACCTCAGGGCCTTCCGCCACTTCAAATCCCATGCCGATGAAAATCTCTTTTAGCTCATCTAACACAGTGGTCAGCGGATGTGAGGCACCCCTTTCTATTTTTACAGACGGTGCGGTGACATCAATTTTCTCTTTTTTCATGTTCTCAACTAGAGCTTGTGACAAGAGTTTACTTTTGCTCGCTTCAATTAAATTCTCGATGTCGCCCCTTGTGCTATTCGCAAGAGCTCCGACTTCTTTTTTTTCCTCAACCGAAAGTCCGCCCATTTGCTTCATGATTTGTGAGAGCTCACTTTTTTTCCCGAGAAAATCAATTCTCGCCTTTTCCAATGCCGCTAAATCTAAGGCATTGTTAATGGCGGTGGTCGCAGCTTCTTTAATGCTCAAAATTTTATTTGTCATCTTTGCACCGATTACTTCCTTTTCTAAAATATTACAAAATAATTATAAAATATAATTAAGTAATTGTCAACAGCAAAAATCTGTGTTATACTATATAGCATGCGATTGAAAACCGCAAAAATCATATTGTTTTGCGTGAGAAAACCTCGCGTTTACATACAAAACAACAGCCTAAGCACTTCCCAATTGAATATCTGACAGCAAACTTTCGCTTCGATTTTTTTACAGAAATAAATTATATTTGAACGCTTTTGTAAAAAAAAGAGTATACTGATAGTGCAAGATTAAATTTTAATGAATTATTTTGCATTAGTTTGGCAAAAATATTGGCGACAGTATTTTTATAGAAGCGGAGTGATAAGCGATGATTAAAAGAGGGGATATTTATTATGCCGACCTCAGTCCTGTCGTAGGAAGTGAACAAGGTGGTGTGCGGCCAGTACTTATTGTCCAAAATGATGTTGGAAACAAACATAGCCCAACTGTCATTGCAGCGGCAATTACAAGTCAAGTCGGGAAGAGCCGACTGCCGACACATATTGACATCCTTGCAGATGACAGCTATGGGCTTTTAAAAAATTCCGTAGTGCTCCTTGAACAAGTGAGAACTATTGACAAGGCTAGACTGAAGGAAAAAATGGGGCAACTCGACAGTACGGATATGTCGAAAGTCAATGAAGGGCTATCGATTTCGTTTGGACTGTGATTAATTTGATTTGAAATATATACAAGGAGTAACAGCATGAAGAAAAACTTTATAATTGGGGTTATTGCGGCGATGTTTATTGCATCGTCCGCATACATAGTGGTGTATGCCCAGACGGGGACTGTAAACGATCCGTTGATTACACTAAGCTATCTAAACGATGTGTTCTTGCCAAAGGTGCTCGAGGAAATTGACGCTACGAATGGTAGTGGGAATAGCTCATCTGGCAATACAAATGACGGGGACGATGGCGAAGATGGCGAGACAGTGACAGCTACACTCACAGAGGAGCAACTTGAAACACTGAAAAATGAAATCATAATGGATGTCATTGCCGAAATGGGCGAGACGCCAGAGAACCCAGATGACACAGGTGAGACAGAAACACCTGACGAAGAACCGGATGATGAAAATCCTGATGACACAACGCCTCCTGCGGATATAACAGGTTTGTCGCCTGAGGCATATGAAGCGCTTAAAGCGGATATCACAGCCTCGCTGTCAGCAGAGATTACGGCGAGCAATGAGCGAACAACATTCTATCCGATCAACCTAAAAGTTGGACAGAGGCTGATCGCCCTTGATGGAGGAATGGAAGTTCTTCTTCGCACAGGTGAATTTACATCTGTCGTGCCG
>CAYJIE010000140.1:0-4472 GCA_964370145.1 uncultured Oscillospiraceae bacterium | reverse complement strand
GCGGGTTACACCCGCATAAGCAAAACCACCGGCTCAGCCGGTGGTTGTTTATTTTGTGTGAATTTTGAATGTAGTCGAGAAATTTACGAATAAGATTACACTTGAAAACTTTAATTTACTATGATATAATCAAAATTGTATGAGCAACTTACATATTAATATTCAAAGAGGAATGCTATGAGGCGTAATTTTACTTGGTTACTAGTTGCAATCATTGTTATAGTTGTCGCATTTGTAAGAGTGGTTGCAGTCGGGCAATTTAATGAAAGTGTAGTTTCGGAATTGGAAAAATCAGCTCGTAGTCGAGTTTCGGAAATTGCAATTCAACAACAACTATCTCTCAACAGAGAGTTTGATATTGAGCGCACAATTTTAGAAAATATTGCAGATACTGCTGTTTTATTGGAAGAGGATAAAGCTGAAGTAGTTGCCTATTTACAAGTAGTAGTTGCTGACTTTTCACTACAAGAGATTGGAGTGGCGGGTGTTAGTGGGCGTGCTGTTTTGTCGAGTGGAGAAGTTGTTGATTTATCAGAGCGAGACTATTTTGATGATGTGATTTCGGGTGGATCAATTACGACTAAACCATATGAGTCGCCACAGACAGGGCTAAGCGTATTTGCAATGGCGTCCCCAATGTACTTAAACAATGAAGTTGTGGGAATGGTGGAAGCGGTATATAGTTTAGATTTTATTGATTCAATGCTCAATCTTTCAGTAATAAATGAGGGCGCAGCGGCGATTATAACTGGAGATGGGGAAATTCTTGTCGCCACTGATAAAGGATTTCTTCAAGAAGATATATCTATTGTAGATCAGTTTAATAATAGCAAAGTAACGGATTCTATTTTGGCGGATTTGTATAATGGCTTTGTTGGTACGCAGGAAATTGAGCTTGACAATGTAAAATACCTAATGGAGTATCGACCTTTATCGGTTAACGATTGGACTTTGCTTTATATGGTGTCGCAGAGTGAGGTAATGGGGAGTACTGCTGTCATTGAGAAAAGCATAGAAAATGTCGCGTTAGCGGCGATAGTTGCGACCACGCTATTGGTTATATATATTTTCTTGTTGAGGAAAAACAATTCTGCTGAACTCGAAAAGAAAGCATATTATGATGAGCTTACAGGCCTTGCGAATATGGCAAAATTCAAAAAAGATGTTTATGAAATTTTGAAGAAAAATCCACAGCAGAAGTTAATGGCTGTAAAAATGGACATCATGAATTTCAAAGCGATAAATGAGATGTATGGACATGAGATGGGAGACGAAGTCCTCCTTGCAATTGCCTCAACGGCACAGCATGTTACGATAAAGCCATTTATTTTTGCAAGAGCTGGAGCAGATGAATTTTTTGTATTTGGAAAACATGACTTTTTGATCAATATAAATGAAATAATCGATTCGTATGAGGAAATTTTCTTGGGTGGAGTTTCGGATGCAAAAAAACATGAGTTTATCTTTAGATATGGAAGATATGCGATTGAGCAAGGTGAAACTGATGTGACGGATATCATAAATAAAGCGTCACTAGCACATAGTCATGCGAAAAAGCTTGAGGGTGAAAGAGTTTTTGACTACACGGAAAAGATCAAGAATACGATGATAATGCAAACTGAAATTACGAATAAGATGCATGATGCAATTGAAAATCGTGAATTCAAGGTGTATTTGCAACCCAAAATCAGCGTGGATAGCAATGAGCTTAAAGGTGCTGAGGCTTTGGTGCGATGGATTGAAAGTGATGGGAAAATGATTTTCCCGAATGACTTTATCCCGATTTTTGAGGGTAATGGGTTTATTGTCGAGCTCGATAAATATATGCTGGACAGCACTTGCAAGATTATAAATGACTGGAAACAAAAGGGGTATAAACTGGTGCCTGTTTCCGTTAACTTCTCAAGAGTAAATCTCGAAAATGCGAATTTTGTTGAAGATATCAAGCAAATTTGTGATAATAACAATGTTGAGAGAAAATATATTGAAGTTGAGCTGACTGAAACTGCCCTGACGGAGAGTGAAGAGGCACTAGGAAAACTGCTTAAGGATTTATTTGATGCGGGATTTTCTGTCTCAATTGACGATTTTGGCGCAGGATATTCCTCGCTGGGAATGTTAAAGAGCTTTAAGGTTGACACATTGAAACTTGATCGAAGCTTTTTTATCGACCATGAAGATGATGTGCGTGGTAACACTGTGGTAAAAGGAATCATTGAAATTGCGCATAATCTTGGAATGGATACAGTTGCAGAGGGGATTGAATCTTTAGAGCAAATTGAATTTCTTAGTAAAGTTGGCTGTGAAAGTGCGCAGGGATACGTATTTTCTAAGCCGATTGACCCAAGCGCTTTTGAAGAAAAATACTTAAAACAAGAATAAAAGGAAGCTGTCTGCGGCATGCGCAGACAGCTTCCTTTGCAACTAAAGGATAAAGTAAACTAAAATGAAAACAATCACTTATGACTGCAACAGATTTTTTATATCCTTTGCAGAGAGTTTTTTTAGTTTTTTCTTAGATAATTTCTTTGAGGTTTTTATTAGTTCGCGTCCCTTTTTCTTAAGGGCTTTGGCGGTGCCGGGGAGGTCTTTTGCCAATTTGCGGATTTTCTCCTCGCTGTATTCCACACCATCTTTTATTAACCCGACATTTTTGGACATGCTTTTGTCGATGGTTTTTAATGTGCGCTTAGAAGTTTTTTTGATTTTTGGTACAGCACGGAGGATTTTACGAGCACCACTAGGAACTTTGTACTTTTTGCCAAGCACTTTAATTTTTCGTTTACTTATCATAGTACACCCCATTTCTTAATTAAATAAAATATATATTACAACTATTATAGTCGATAAATGTGATTGTTGTCAACTGATTTAATGCGAATATTTCTAGTTTCTCCATAACTTTCGAAAAAAACCATAATAAAATAAAGAAAATGTTGATTTTCTGTAAATAATAGTGTATAATTGTTTGGTCAACTACTTATAACAAGGGCATACCTTGTGTAATAGTAAAAATTTGAAGAGGTGAATTTTTTATGTCGGCAACTTTTAAGGGCGGTATTCATCCAAGCTATAACAAAGCTTTGACGAATAGCAAGGCGATTGAAACATTATCGCCACCGGAAGAGCTAATCATTCCGCTGTCACAACATATTGGTGCGCATTGCGAACCAATTGTTAATGTGGGCGATGAAGTGAAGCTAGGACAAAAAATTGCAGAATCAGCATCTCCTGTTTCCGCTCCAGTTCACGCATCTGTTTCAGGTGTCGTGAAGGCGATTGAGCCACGTGAGCATCAAGTGGGAACAAAGTGCATGAGCATTGTAATCACAAATGATTTCAATGACACAATGCATGAGAGTGTTGTGCCGTGCAACAAGGCGATTTCGGAGCTTTCGAGCGAAGAGATTTTTGAGATGGCAAAAGAGGGCGGTATCGTTGGAATGGGCGGCGCAGGTTTCCCGCTCAGTTTTAAGCTGTCTTCGGGTAAGGGCAAAGTGGACACGCTAGTTATCAATGGAGCGGAGTGTGAGCCATATCTCTCAAGCGACCACCGTGTAATGGTTGAAAAACCTCAAGAGGTTATTGAGGGGACGAGAATTGCAATGAAGGCGCTTGGGCTTACAAGTGCTCTAATTGGCGTTGAAACAAATAAGCCAGATGCAATTGCAGCGCTCAAGGAGTATATCGGTGCAGATAGTGATATCAAAGTTGTCGAGCTTGATACGAAATATCCGCAGGGCTCGGAAAAAATGATTATCTATGCGACAACAGGACGCAAGGTGCCAATGGGTAAACTCCCATCAGATGTTGGATGTTGCGTATGCAATGTTGACACAATGGGTGCATTGTATAGAAAATACAAATTTGGTGTACCGTCATATGAGAGAGTTGTAACTGTAACTGGAAACATTGTTGGAAACCCTTCAGTGTATCTAATTCGTGTGGGAACACCATTCCAATTTGTTCTTGACAATGCCAGTGGCGTTAAAGGTGACATCGGAAAAGTGATTTCAGGCGGCCCTATGATGGGCAAAGCTCAACATACGACAGATGTACCTGTAATTAAAACAACTTCGGGGATTCTAGTGCTCTCTACTGAAGAGGCTAAACCTAAGGAGAGAACGAACTGCATACGATGCGGTAAGTGTATTGAAGTTTGCAACATGAGATTGCAACCAGTATTACTCAATTTCTACTCAACAAATTGGGACTTAGAAGAACTTGAAAAACTTGCAGTTGAGATGTGTTGTGAGTGCGGAAGCTGTGCATTTACATGTCCTGCAAGAATTGAGCTTTCACAAACATTTAAGCTTGGTAAGATGAAACTACAAGAACAAAGAAGAGAGCAAAAAGCTCTTAAAGAAAGGGAGGATACAAAATAATGAATCAATTTTTCGTGTCTCCCTCGCCTCATTTTGTAGGGAGAGATACCACTAAGAGTATCATGCGTGATGTGGTCATCGCTCTTA
>CAYJIE010000139.1:288-4560 GCA_964370145.1 uncultured Oscillospiraceae bacterium | reverse complement strand
ATTTTTCTTGCATTACGCATATTGCGTGGATTATAATTTCCTCTTGCATTTTTATTCTTTTTTTCAAAAAATTTTTCTTCGAAAAAATTGGTACTTAATTCTAAGCAATTTTCCATGGTGTGAATGCTCAATTTACTCTCAAAATAATCATTATCTTTCTTGTCTGTTTCGTTATAATCATTATGAGAAAAATCATACAACTCATTAAATTTTTCTAATGTAATGTTATGGTCAACCGCTACATAATTGTTTTCATAATTTTTCGCAGAAAAGAACTTTGAGACAACTACTCCGTTTTCAACATAAATCTCAGTCCTATCTCCGTTGGCAAACTGATAAATGATTCCGTTCGCACTCTTGTTAATTGAAAAATCTGAATCTGCTTTATATCCCATTTGGGTTTCCTCCGTTTTATTTGATTTAAACTTGTGAATTCAAATCTAAACGGAGGTGGGCCTCTAATTCGTGGAAATATACTAAAAATCGACAAAGAAAAACCCGACTGATTCTTAATCAATCGGGTTTCGGTATTTGTATGTATTTTGCGGGGCACGCTAAGCAGAATTAAAGCAATATAGGCAAAGACAATCAATGCACACATTTGCATATATAGCTTAATTATGTATTTTTTTTACCACCCTCATCACAGAGGATGAGAAATATAAATACTGCATAGAAGTAGTTCGCCCCTTACTTCTTTAATTATTAACTTGTAATAGTCGCTTTGCATAAATGCCACTTACATGTTATGTAAAATGCTTGTTGCTTCGACATAAGGTTACAAAAAAACATAAAAATATATTAACAAATTATTCCAATTTTGTCAATAGAATTGGAAATTTTTGTTTTTTACCAAATACGACTTTTAATTTGTCATATTTTTTGTTTTCTGAGTCTAATTCTAATTTGATACTTAATAATTCCTCTTAAACATAAAAAGACATCTGCTACTAAACAGATGTCTTTCAAACTTGTTTTGTTGTTTTTAGAATCAGTGGCTAACCTTAAACTTGCTCCAGTTCTTTGCCACATCCATCACAATTGAGTTATCAAGCGCTTTAAAATGCTCTTTTCCACAATTTATCTTTAACTGCTCAGGATTTCTTAAATCACGAACATTATCACTACCTTTGGTTTCAATAATAAAATAAAACTTCTCCTCGCCATCTTTGTCCATATAAACTGCCCAATCGGGATTATATGTGCCGATTGGAGTTTCTATCTTAAATTTTGTCGGAATTTTGAAAAACAACTTAACGTCCGGATCATTATCGAGTGCGACCGCAAATGGCTTTTCGACCGTGCTGCTATCATAAATAACATAGTCATAAACACTGTTATTAACTGCAACAGCATCTTTATCAAGGTTGGCTGTAAGTTCTTCGGAATCAAATATCGCCATAGCGAAGTATTCTTCACCCTCTAACTTGACATACTTAATGCCGTCAATTGCAAGCTCATGTCTAACGCCTTTGATTATCTCCAATGCTCTCTCTAAAAAAGCTTGTGGGTTGTTTAAGAAATCAGCAACTCGTCCACTCTCCAAGAGAATATTCCGCACCGTTTCTCGCTTAATCAAAGTTTCTTCGCTTATAATACTGATAATATTTGGCAGGCTGTCATAACTTGTTTCAAGGTCTGTCATCTTAAATCCACGCTCAAAGTGCGTAATACCCATATTTTCAATATTTATATCAGCGCTCTTGGTTATTAGGCGTGCCTTTGGAATTTTCGGCATTGCTTTTAACTGCATTATGCTTTCTTCCATGAGCTTGGGGGTATCAATTTCAACCCTATATGTTGTCTTTTGCTTTATTTTATCCCACAGTGAATTGAATAACGGAGAAATCAATAACTTTTTCTTTAGACGCACGGTAACTTCACGGGAAGCGTCACGAATAGGTATATTTTTATCTGCTTTTGCAATTTGATTTTCAAGCCGCTCTCTTGCAGCTTCAAATTTTTTAGGTAAATCCAATGTACCGCTGATAAGAGCATTTTTCATTGTATCTTTAATTTTGCCGCTTTTTGTAATATATCCCTTGCTTTCAAAATGCTCCATTAGCTCTCCGGCTTCTTCGTGGGTCACTTCTTTTTCGATAGTTATAGTTTCAGTGTATGATGCCCCAATAATACTTCTTGCATCAACAGCATCATTTGTTTCGATAGCTCTTGTAACACTTTCAAGTGCAGTTTCCATTTGAGCGGGGAGATCAATGGTTTTTTCGATAACTGCCGCTTTAGCTTTTTGAGTTGGTCTTAAATCTTCAAACAAGTACCCGTGATTAACCATATAATCGACAACGAGTTTAGCATCATTTTCATCAACTTGCTTTTCGGTTATTATTTGTTCTTGATACTTCATTCCATTAAATAGGCTTAGTTGTAGTATGCCAAATTTAACTCCTGTTTCAGCCTCAATTTCTTTTTGGAGACTCTCTGCAAATTCCGCAAAACTCTCATTTGCCATAACGTGCAGTACATTGATATTTTTATCCTCAATCCTGTCTCCGTCTTGGTTTACGCACAGCCTAAGTCCGCGCCCGACTTTTTGCCTTTGTGTAAAGGTCGACTTTTGCTCAATCAAGGTGCAAACTTGGAACACATTGGGGTTGTCCCACCCCTCTTTTAGCGCGGAGTGGGAGAAGATAAATCTTAGCGGACAATCAAATGAGAGAAGCCACTCTTTATCTTTCATAATAGTGCTATATGTATCGTAATCGGCAATTGTATCACCTTTGGTATCTTTGAATGCGCCTTTTTTGTCTTGCGAAAAATAGCCGTCGTGAACTAATTCGGAATGCGGAAAGCGGAATTCGGAATCACTTTTGTGCCAGAATTTGCGAATAGTTTCGTACTTTGGTAAGTTGATTAACTTCTCATAGCATTGTTCAAACATTCTTGCATATATACCACCTTCGCTTAATTCCGAATTCCCACTTCCGAATTCCGAATTTCCCCGATACTTCTCAACCTTGTCAATAAAAAACAGCGATAACACCTTTATGCCTTTTGACATATACATCAGTTCTTTGTCGAGATGTGCTTCGATTGTCCGTCTTATCTGGGATTTTTTCACGATGTTATCGTCCACCGCACCGATAGCTTTTCCGATCGTAACTACTTCGGTGTTGCCAAACTCCACGCTTTCAAAACCGGCGGTACAGTCTATGCCGACAATGTTATAGCCCTCATATAAATCTCTGTTTCCCGATTTTACAAATAAGTCATTACCCGGTTTGACAATTATTGGCTTTCGCATAACCACACCATCGGCATTCTTTATGTCGATTTCGAGCTTTGCCTTAAATCCACCGTCTTGCGATACAGATAACAGTTTAATATACGGCTTGTTAAAATCATTTTCAATCGTGTTTGAGGATACGACAATTTGCTTAACCAGTCCCAATTGATAAGCATCTACGGGAGTTAAGCGATAAAGTAAGTTCAATTTTTCCCTGTGGGTAGCGGAATATCTAAGCACGCAAAGCGGATTTAGACTTGCGATTGCTTCTTTAGCTTTATCCGTGCTGTCAACGCTCTGTGGCTCGTCAATTATAACTATCGGGCTTGTATCTTGAACATATCTGATAGGTGCTTCACCGTTCATCTTGTCGTGCGGTCTTTTGAAAATATTATCTTCCTTGTTAATAGCGTCAATGTTTACAATCATAATTTCAATATTGCCACTCGTGGCAAACTGACGCACATCAGAGAGTTTGGAGGAATTGTATATAAAAACACGATTTGGCACATTGTCATACTGATTTGCAAAGTGCTCGGCTGTAATCTCAAATGACTTGTATACACCCTCTCGAATTGCAACGGAGGGGACAACGATAATAAACTTTGTAAATCCGTATCTTTTGTACATCTCAAAAATCGTCTTTGTGTACACATAGGTTTTTCCGGTGCCCGTTTCCATCTCGACACAAAAATGCAAACATCTCTCATCTAATTTTGTCAGCGGCATGTTATTCTTTTTCTGTATCTCTTGCATATTGGCAGTGATTTTATCATCGCTTAATAAGAGTGCGTTTCCGATTCCGAACTCGTTTTGTGAGAAGCTCATTTGAGTGCCTTGTGAAACGGCAAAAGTAGCCTGCTTTTTCTCTTGACCTAAAAAGAGGTCGCAAACGGAGTTCACCGCATTGGTTTGAAAGTCTTGATTTTTGAATTTAAGTTTCATGTGTTAACTCCATGCTTTCATTGTCTTGTGTAAAATCAGAGCTGTAAATAGGCGTAATATTTCTCTTTGCAATCCAACCTACA
>CAYJIE010000139.1:0-275 GCA_964370145.1 uncultured Oscillospiraceae bacterium | reverse complement strand
CTCGTTAGTTTCTGGGGCTTTATAAACAACTTTACGATAATGAGGAAGTGTATCAACAATCACCATTGATTGATGAGCTGGTATATTACAGATTATCGCTGACTCTCTATTGTTATCTTCTCTGAGAACAGCATCATTCTTTGTAATTGCTTGATACAGCACGCTCCCAGCAAAATTTAAGATAAAAGGAATAATAACAAAAAGTAATATCCATGAAATAACAGGATTTTTCTCTTTCCACTTAGTAATTACGAGCATGATTTTTTGTTGCCAAT
>CAYJIE010000138.1:0-4569 GCA_964370145.1 uncultured Oscillospiraceae bacterium | reverse complement strand
TTGCTTTCTCATCTCATAGTCATCGCCAAAAGGACGGTTGGTAACATTTGAAAAAATCTTTTTCCCCAAATTAGTTGTAAGTAGTGATTTTTTCACCTCCACCGCATCAAATTCAAAAAGTTGCACCGCTTTATTATTCATAAATAAAACATCATAATTCATGTCAATAACAAGCATCGCACTTCCAGAATTCTCAAGTATATTACGTCTTAGATTTGCTTCAATTTCAAGATCTCTCATTTGCTCTTTTAACTTATCATTTACTGTTGAAATATGCTGTGTTTGTTTTTGCACCTGTGCCTTTAGATATCTATTCATAAAAAAGTTAAACACTGCATACAACACAATCACAAGCAATGCAACACCGATTATCCATAAATAATCCTCTATAAATTTAACTAAAGATAAGTCTTCGCCAACCCACTTTTCGTATATTACAGCATAACTCTCACCATATCTTAAATTTCCAATGGCATTATTGAGCCTTGTAAGTAGTGATGTGTTGTTTTTTGCAACTAAAATCCCATAGTCAATCGTACCTAAGAATTCACTTATAACTTCATAGTCATCCTCGACACCCATTTCCTCCATTTGAAATTCCAAGCTATCCTTTACACCAACTGCAACACCGACTTCGTCCAAGTTAATCATTTCAAAAACAGCTTGCTGACTTTCTACCACAAAAGATTTTGATATATCGAATGTATTAAAATAAGTTGTTCTAATCGTATTATATTCAAACGCTGCGTTTCTCATCAGATATTGAGAACCCTGATCTAATTTTCTAAACGCGCTTATTGAAGAAGTAGAAATTGAGCTTGTAAGATAACCATCATACTCTAAGTTTTGCACCAAGGCTACGCCCAAAACCATATCTGCACTCCCATCTTGAAGAGCTAATTGACAATCATAATCGCTATCCATTATTAAATAATTTATTTCAAATGCGAGTTCTCTTGAAATATGCTCCATAACGTCTATGTGCATTCCTATAAGCTCACCGTCTTCATCAATAAATTGATATGGAGGTGTATTTGGGCACAGCGTAACATTAATTGTATTATCTGCAAGCACAATAATTTGCAAAAATAAAACCAATATAGCCATCATCATTGTGCTAACAATAATTTTTCGCATCAAACTCATCCCCTGTCACAAATTGCTTTTTTATTCAAAATTAATTAAGAATCATATACCATAAGATTTATTATATAGTATTGGCAATTAAAATTCAAGCATATAAATTTTGTTGACATTATTGAGTTGATGCGATAGAATGATTTTAAGAATCATTGAGCAATTCACTTTATCTATGATAAACAATAGAATATATTTTGTGAGGGCATAATGAAAACTATATTATCACATGAACTAAACCAAACGCTTTCTCAAAAACAAATTATTAAACTTAGAATTTTGCAATGCAACACTATTGAACTTTTTGAATTTCTCAACAATAGTGCTTTGGAAAACCCTGTTTTTGAAGTTAATTAAATCGTCAGAATAATTTAGATAGTGTATCATTTAATAATCGCCTTCAAAGTTCAAGTTTGTATAGTGGATACAGATATGAGGCAAGGCATTTTGACAAAAACAATTTATTTGACTATATTCTCGACCAAGTTAGAATGTAAATTTGAGCGATGAGAAAAAAGGGATTGCCGCATATATAATCGGTCATCTTGATAAAAATGGATATATCACAACTTCCATAGAAAAAATAGCTAAAAACGGATGTATAAGCAAAAAAGATGCCACAGAAACACTACACTTCTTAAAAACCTTGGAGCCAAAAGGGATTTTTGCGCAAAGCTTAAAAGAATGCCTCCTATTGCAAATTCCAACAAAGGATAGGCTTGCAAGGGATATTGTGGAAAATCATCTTGATGAATTATCCAAGAAAAATTTAAGACACATTGAGAAAGCACTAAACACAAGCGCTAACAAGATAGACGACGCAATTGCAAGAATAAAGTTGTTAAATCTAATCCCCGCGATAAATTTCCAAAATAGAATTGAGCAAATTTACATAAATCCCGAGTTTCAAATATCTATAGTTGACGGAGAGCTTAAGGTCGGTCTTAATTCTGCTCGTGAAATAAAAGTTTTTTTATCAGATTATTACTTAAATTTATACAAAGAAACCGTTGATGAAGAAGTCAAATTATATCTAAAGAAAAAAATCGAAAATGCACAGCTATATAAAAACGCTGTTGAAAGCAGAAAGACCACCATGCTTGACATAGTAAGTTTTATAGCAGAAATCCAAAAAGATTTTTTTCTTCGTAAACAAAATCATCTAAACGCACTTGATATGAAAACACTGGCAAATAAATTTGAACTTCATAATTCTACAATTTCAAGAGCGCTAAAAAATAAATATGTAATTACTCCAAGAGGAACATTTTTGCTTAAAAACCTGCTTTCTCAATCGCTTTCTAATATGAGTTATAGTATGGATGCGCTTGCAAAAGCTATTTTTGAAGTGATTGAAAAAGAAGATAAAGCAAAACCTTTGTCAGATGAAAAGATTTGTAAAGAGCTTAGCGAATATGGTTTTGATTGCAAAAGGCGCACCGTAACAAAATATCGCCAAAAACTGAAAATACAAAGTGCTTCTGAAAGAAAGCTTATTAAATACTGACATGCCAACTTAAAAAGTGTGAACAGGAAAAAGAGAGGTAAACCCTCTCTTTTTCCTATTCACATGCCTTCATATGGGATGTGATTTAATAAAAACTCACTTAAAATTTCATCTCCATGCCACCACTTTTTTGCTCAGCTCCCATTTCGAGTCCAGCTTTTTTCATGCAAATTTCGTGTAGAGCTGTTACATATTTTACAACATAGTCAATATCAATTTCTTTGTTCACATCACACTCTATCGCAATTTCCCTAATCATACTTTCGTCCATTTTAGGCGCCGCATACTCAATGTCCCTCTCTTGCAAGAATTCGCTAAACATCTCGGCAAGCATCGGTGATGGCTTATCATTTTTCGTTAAATATCCCCTTGAAATTAAAGCAATATTATTATCGAAATTAGGAGCCATTTTAACCAGCTCGCCTGTCTCTCTATCCCTAAGTAGTCCGAAATTATTCGTGTGCCTGTCCATATTTATGCAAATCGTGTCCATGTACAGTATGTCAAGATATTGCCTTGCAAACTCAGGGTTTAACGCATGCAACACATCATAGCACTTAACATAATTTTCATCCTCGCCTACGAGACTCGCCATCGGCTCAAAATTGTATTTATCCTCTGTGAAATCAGGTGTTTTAATATATTCTCCCTCTGGGTAATACTCCGCCATGTCAAATCCGAATTTTTTACCAAGCTTGCTAATAAACAGTTCAGAAAATCTTTCGAACTTACTTCCTTTTTTATACATAACCCAACCGTCATTTTCGAGTTTCCAGCACTTTTCAAAACTACCTATATTAGTAAGTTCTGGTGTCTTGCTTGAAAGCTGTTCCTTCGAAAACTCTCTGCTAAAGCTTTGCGTATTCCCAATAAGTGCGATGTCAGCGAAAATGTTTTCTCTAAACTTCACATCGTCATATGCCAAAGTCGAGCCAGTTTCTCTAATCCAATAATTATCGGTTATTGTCGCCGCATTCGCATGAATTACAGTCATCAAGTCGCTTGTGTCAGTTAGCCTAAGCACCTTTTTGAGGATTCTTGAATTGGGTCTATGCCTATCTATCGCACGACTTTCAAGCCATGTAATAAACTCGCCACCCCTCTCAAGATACAAAGGCTGCTTGTTTTTCACTATCGGCACTATTGCATTGTTTTCAATATTCGCGATAACTTCGTCACCGCTTAGCAACTGTCCGTTAAATTTCATTTCGTCACCTCTTTTCAAGAGTTTTGCTTATCGTTAGAATTATTATACTAAAATGTCAGTTATAATTCAAGTCAAAGCTAAAATTTTGTGTTTGTAGTTTACAGCGACCCATATTTTGAGGGGGGGTAGTTGCAAATCGAGAGGTTGGCGACCTCTCGATTTTGAAATATGTGCGGTATCGGTTGTACTTTTTTCCACACAACTACCGCCCAAGAACGCTTCCCATCACATTCGCTGCATTGACCTGTGCCTCTGTCGTCACATGTGTGTATGTATCGAGTTGTAAACAACGCCAAGCAGGCTTGGCGTGCGAGAAATGACCGACGCAACGAAGTTGCGTTTGCATTCCCGACACGGTCTTTATGTCCACCCCATTTTGGAGTGCGATAGTCGCGAAACTATGTCTTAAATCATGGAATCTCAACTTTTGCAACCCTGCTCGCTTTAGAACGCGATGGAGCATATTCAGCACACTGTCTGACGAGATTGCATTTCCTGTTGGCGATGGGAATACATAGTCGTCATTTGTTACAGTTTTGAAATTTGCAGTTGACTTTGATTTGTTTTCGGTTTTACCGCCCTCAATCACACCGTCATTTTTGCTTTTATTTAGCATTTCCGCCACTTTCACTTTCTGTGCTTTCAACACTTCCACCGCCTCAACTCCTATCGAAATCGTTCGGTAGGAGTTCTTTGTTTTCAGCGGCGATTCCACAAC
>CAYJIE010000137.1:0-4730 GCA_964370145.1 uncultured Oscillospiraceae bacterium | reverse complement strand
CATCGGTAAACTGAAAGTTCTTTCACAATAGTCAATGGAATTTTCATATGAAACATTTGAATATATATTGCCCTCAAAAACTTTCATCATATGTTGAGGTACGGGGTAATAAATCATATTGGGGATATTATTATTTCTTAAATGCTCTAAAACTTGCTCTCTTTGAGCCTTAGAGGCAGCAAGTAAAGAGTACTGCGCATATACGGACAAATCACCTTTGTTAATCAATGGAGTTTTAAACGCTCCGGCAAAGGCATCGTCATATCTCTTTGCAACGGCTTGCCGAGATGAAATCTCATAAGACTTTAGGGCATTCAGCTTTACTTTTAATATTGCTGCTTGAATTGTATCCAGTCGTGAATTCATACCAATTCGTACATTGTCGTATTTGCTCTCGCCTTTTCCGTGAACTCGTATGGATTTTAAGAAGTCACTGTGAGCATCATCATTTGTGAATATTGCTCCTCCGTCACCGTAGCAACCAAGTGGTTTTGCAGGAAAAAAGGACGCAATGGAAATATCGCCGAAAGAACAACTGCGCTTACCGTTTTGAACAGCTCCAAAGCTTTGGGCTGCATCTTCAATTAATATGAGGTTATATTTTTTACATATAGCGTCTAAGCTTTTGAAGTCACATGGATTTCCGAGAAAATTCACAGCCACCACAGCTTTGGGCTTGTGTAATCCCTTTTGCAGCACATGTTTAATTTGTTCTTCCAAGGAATTTGGAGAGATGTTATAGCTATTGGAATCTATATCACAAAAAACAGGAGTTGCACCCAACATACATGCCGGTTCAATACTTGAAATAAAGGTCACATCAGGGCAGAATACAGCGTCACCGTTTTTTATTCCGTAGAGCATGTATGCCATTTGCAAAGCATCAGTTCCGTTAGCACAAGTAATACAGTGTTTCACACCGACAAAATCACTGAGCAAATCTTCAAGCTCCCTAACCTCTGTCCCCATAATGAATTGCCCGTCCATAAGTACCGATTTTATAGCTAAGTCAATTTCATCTTGTAACTTCCTATACTGTGCTTTTAAATCAATAAATTCCATTTTCTCTCTCCTATACACTTACCAAAATATTGTTATCTATTTTATAAATTCTATTGCATGATTTGCATTGAAGCTCAGCGTATAAGAGCTCACCGCACTCACAAACCCAAGCAACTTGCCTTGCCGGAACACCGACAACAAGCGCATAATTTGGAACATCTCTCGTAACCACAGAGCCTGCTCCCACCATTGCATATTTACCTATTTTATTTCCGCATACAATGGTTGCATTTGCTCCAATTGAAGCCCCTTCTTTTACAAGCGTCTTTTTATAAAGTGCACTTCCTTTTGGATACTTGCTTCTTGGAGTTAAATCATTAGTAAAAACCATTGAAGGGCCGCAGAACACATAATCTTCAAGCTCAACGCCCTCATATACCGAAACATTATTCTGTATTTTAACATAGTTGCCTATTTGTACATTTTGGCCTATATTGACATTTTGGCCGAGCGAACAATTTTCACCGATTTTTGCACCTTTTAATACATGACTGAAGTGCCATATTTTAGTCCCTTGCCCAACATGAGCACCATCATCAATATAGCTACTTTCATGAACAAAATAATCACTCATGTCTTAAACCTCCCTTTAAAATCGAGGGTGTTACAAGCATCAAGTGGCAATTTCACACTTCTTTTTTCCAGAGCGGATTTGTATATTGCTAAAACAAGCTCCAAAGCTCTTTTGCCGGCATAACCGTCTACATAAGGCTGACGATTATTCTTGATAGCATCAATTACATCAGCGTAAAGTGCATTATGACCAAAGCCATAGACATTTTCAGGGTGTTCATTGTTTTCAGATTTTACACTTTCGGAATTGTCAAATCCATCATTAAATCGCCATTCTTCAATAATGTTAACCGATTGCCCACCGGCTTTAACAGTACCGTTTTCGCCGAAAATATACAGAGTCTCTTCAAGGTTTTTCGGAAAAACATTTGTAGTTCCCTCAATAACACCGTATGAGCCGTTAGCAAACCTGATAATCGCAACTCCCAAATCTTCAGCATCTATATAGTTGTGGTTCAAGTTATCTGTGAAGCCCACAACTTCTGTAATATCATCACCCATCATCCAACGTATCAAATCAATATTGTGGATACATTGGTTCATAAGTGCACCGCCATCTCTCTCCCATGTTCCTCTCCAAGGAGCTTGTGTATAATAATGTTCGCCCCTGTTCCAACGTATAGTTGCAGTTGCATGAAACAACTTTCCAAATCGACCAGCTTCAACTGCTTCTCTAATCTTTTGAATTGCTTTATTAAATCTGTTTTGGTGACAAGCTGAAACTTTTACATTTTTATCGTTCGCCGCTTTGATAATTTTATCCGCATCTTCAATGGATAAAGCTATCGGCTTTTCGATTATAATATTGCACCCCGAATCTATACAGTCAATAGCGATTGCTGCATGACTGCCACTGTCTGTGGCTATTGCAATCAGCTCCAACTGCTCGTCTTCAAGCATTCTTTTATAATCTGTATATTTTTTTACCCCGAGCAGTTCGAATTTCTCGATTTTTTCGTCAATAACGCTTTCATCAATATCACAGAGTGCCACAATTTCCAATTTGTTCGATATTGCCGCCTTTATATGGTTAAGCGATATTCTTCCACAGCCGATTATTGCATATTTCAAAGTAGTATCCTCCATATTAAATATAGTTAAGTATTTTTTTTGCAGCGTCACCAACACCGTAATAATTTTCTCTGTTGCTAAAGTCAATCACTGTATCAAGAACTTTAGATACAATATCTTCTTTTTGAGGCTTTGCCAATATATTGTGATTTCCCCTGAGAGTTTCAACCCATTCCGTTTGATCCCTGACGGTTACACAAGGCGTCTCTAACAGATATGCTTCTTTTTGAAGTCCTCCGGAGTCGGTGATTATTTTATTTGCATTTTTTGCAAAGTAAAGCATATCCAAATAACCCAAAGGTTCGACAAAAAGGATATTTTGATAGGCTCTGCTCTTAAATAAGGAATCCACAATACCTTTAGTCCTTGGGTGGACAGGGAAAATTACCACCTTGTCAAGCTCTTCGAAAGCAGATAAGATTTCTTCAATTTTGCTTTGTGTATCTGTATTCTCGGCTCTGAGCAAAGTTGATAAATACCAACCTTTTGTAAGTATATCTTTGTTAGCATTAAAAATGAGATTTAACTTACTTGTATATTTTTCAAGTGAATGATTTTCTAAAAATTTAGAATAATACATAACCGCATCACACATAACATCGCCAACATCATAGACATTATTAATAATGCCTTCATTTTGGAGATTTTTAACTGCGGTACCTGTCGGACAAAACAAAAACTTTGAAAGTCTATCAGTTAAAATTCTGTTTTGTTCTTCGGGCATTGCCATATTAAAAGACCTTAGTCCGGCTTCTACATGAATTATTGGAATTAGAATTTTTGAGGCAGAAAGAGCAGCCGCCAAAGTGGAGTTTGTATCACCATATACAAGTACCGCATCAGGAGTTAAGTCAAGCAACAATTTTTCTATACCAATCATCATCTCCGCTGTCTGTTTTGCGTGGGTACCGGAACCCACATTTAAATTGAAATTTGGGTAAGGTATTTTGAGCTCGTCAAAAAAAATATTTGACATGTTTTCGTCATAATGCTGTCCTGTATGAATTATCAGCTCCTCGTGCTTCTCTCTTAAAACACGAGAAACTGCAGCGGCTTTTATGAATTGTGGTCTTGCACCGACAACCGTAACTATTTTCATATACCCTCCTACAATATTTCGATATTCCCTCTCTTTGTCAGGTGTTTCATAGCATTTTTTGTATCAAATACCGCTTTTGCACTTCTTTGAATCATTTCATAATCTACGTTTGTATGTGCGGTTGTAATAACTACCAAATCAAACTGGGATATGATTTTTTCGTCAATTATCGGCATACCGCATTTTTTATGATTACCTTTTTTGTAAAATTCTATAAATGGATCATAGAAGTCAACAACACTTCCAGATTTCTCAAACTCTTCAATAACTTTCAAAGCAGGGCTTTCTCTGTAATCATCAATGTCTTGCTTATAAGCTACACCCATAATTAAAACTTTTGAGCCGTTTAATGCCTTTGAATATCTGTTTAAGATTTTTGAAGCACGCTCTACACAATATTCGGGCATTCTGTCATTAATCATCATTGAAGCCTCAATCATAGAAGTGTGGAATCCATATTCACGTGCTTTCCAAGTGAGATAATATGGGTCAAGAGGGATACAATGTCCACCCAAACCGGGGCCCGGATAGAACGCCTGAAAGCCATACGGCTTACTTTTCGCTGCATCTATCACTTCCCATATATTGATATTCATTTTATTACAGAGCATCGCAAGCTCATTTATCAAGCCTATATTAATGTTTCTGTAAACATTTTCAAGTATTTTTTCCATTTCAGCAACGGAAGGGGAAGAAACTTCATGTACATCACTTTCTAAAACAGCTCTATACATTGCCGAAATAACTTCTCGAGCATCTTCGCCTATCGCTCCCACAACTTTGGGAGTATTTTTGGTTTTGTATATAAGATTGCCGGGGTCAACCCTTTCGGGGGAAAATCCAAGATAAAAGTCAGTTCCGCACTTCAATCCCGAGCATTCTTCTAAAATCGGCATCAATAGCTCTTCGGTTGTTCCGGGGTATG
>CAYJIE010000136.1:0-4741 GCA_964370145.1 uncultured Oscillospiraceae bacterium | reverse complement strand
TATGACAACACAAGTTTGCAAGATATATTAAATGAGCTCAAGGGTCTTACTAAGGGTGCAATCTATCATCATTTTAAGTCGAAAGAAGATATTTTCGACGCTGTTGCAACAAAACTCAGTGAATCCAATGCACAGTATTTCACGCAGATGAAAAATGACAAAACGCTCACTGGTGCAGAGAAACTAAAGCAAGTGCTTGTCTTAAATGTACTTAGTGAAGCCTCAAGCACATTGCTTAATATCGTTCCTAACCTTTTGGATAACCCTAAGTTTTTAGCTACACAGCTAAAGTGTACGATGGACGAAGTCGTCCCAAACTATATACTTCCAATAATCGAACAAGGCGTAAACGACGGCTCAATTTTTTGCGACAAACCTTATGAGCTTGCAGAGCTTGTCGCTTTGCTTATAAACACTTGGATTAACCCTGTCATATTTGGAACGGACAAAAGCAGAACAGCTAATAAGTGCAAGATGATTAACGAGCTTGTATCGCAGTATCAATTTGTGCTGTTTGAGGATGAGTTTATAAAAAAGTTAGAACAACTGTAAGAACTCGAGTGCAACCGCTCCTAAGACGGAGACCGCCCCTTTTATCGGATAACCTCTCTATTATTGAGAGGGGTTATTTTTAGTTTAATACATACCGACCGAATGTATGAATAATTAAAGGAGATATTTTTATGCAAACAATTATTAAAACGCAAAATTTATGCAAAAGTTATGACAGTACACCTACGCTAAACCACGTAAGTTTTGAAGTGCAAAAAGGGGAACTTATAGGACTGCTTGGCAGTAATGGAGCAGGCAAGACCACACTTCTAAAACTATTATGTGGACTGCTCGAGCCAACGGAGGGAGAGGTAAAAGCCTTTGGCTTCTCACCTTGGAACGAGCGTGATAAAGTACTTGCAAAAATGGGAGTTATGATCGAAACACCTGTGTTTTATGAGCATTTAACAGCTTATAAAAACCTCGAAATCCATTTAGAGTATTTGAATGCAAAAGCGGACATAAGTGAAGTCTTAAAATCTGTCGGACTTGCAAATGTAGATGAAAAGCCTGTTTCAAACTTTTCTATGGGAATGAAACAACGACTTGGTATCGCAAGGGCAATCAGCCACAGCCCCGATATATTGCTTCTTGATGAACCTATTAACGGACTTGACCCTGTGGCTATTAAGGATATGCGTGAGCTGTTTATCTCACTTAAGGAAAAAGGCACCACTGTCATTCTGTCAAGCCATATTTTAAGCGAGATACTGCAAACTGCGGAAAGTGTTGCCGTCATTTCAAACGGCGCTTTAGAGCGGCTTGGCACAATCGAGGCATTACAAAATAAATATGGAGATGAAACAGAAAATTACTTGATAGAAAGAATGAGGGGTTAATATGAGCAGATTACCAAACAAAGATTTATCTAAAACTAATAGTTTAAATCCTAAATTACGTGAAGACTTCGATAAAAATGGGTCCAGCGTCACGTTGGTAAAACTTATAAAACTTGAACTTAGAAAAAACAACATAAAGCCATATTTGCTTAGCGTTTTAGGGATTTTTATCGCTGTAATAGCTTTGGGCATTCTTTTTTGTGCAGTTCCGATTTTAGAGCCAAACGACCCATATGCACAGGGGTTTTCAGACCCTAATATGATTATCACAATGGTGTCAATTATGTCGATGAGTGCTTTTGCAATACTATCCTCAGTGATGTACGCAAAGTTTGTCATTGAAGAATACACAGGGCGCAAAAATGTACTCCTCTTTACATATCCGCAGAAAAGAAGCAGTATACTTTTTGCGAAGTTTGCACTGATTTTTGTGTTTGTGTTTGTCATGATGTTCACTGTAAATTTGACTGCTTGCGTAAGCGTGGGATTTTTAGGCAATGCAGTGGCACTTATCTCACAGCCTTTTGCAAATATTAATCTAATGCTTAAACTGTCACTAATTTTTGCATTTGTCGCAAATTTCATCGGGCTAATCTCTCTTAGAATTGGGTTTTACAAAAAGTCGATTATCGTGCCTGTGGTGACAGCGACAATCCTCGTCTCACCCTTTGGAAATGCTGTAATGTTACTTGGAACTGACAGCGATATTGCTTTTGTCATTGCCGGTGTAGTGCTGTTTTTTGTGTCCGCTTTTTTATTCGGTGGGCTACTAAACAACGTAAACAACATGGAATGCGCACAGGGAGTGCGTGTCAAGAAAAAACGGGTAAAATTATGGCAAAAGGACTTCACCTTAGTCGTCATTGGGCAGATTATTTCGCTCTTTGGAAATGGCATACTTCGCTTTGCTCTGCCACTCTATTTACTAAACATAACCGGCTCGCCTGCACTTTTTGGGGCAGTGAGTGCAGTGGCATTCGTGCCTTTGGTGCTCCTTATGCCCATCGGTGGCATTATAGCAGACAGGACAAACAAGCGAAATGTTATGGTGATACTCGACTTTTTAACAGGCTTTTTGATGCTGTTTTTCTACTTAACAATGGACACAATTTCACTAATACCACTGCTTATTGCAACACTTATGATTTTGTATAGCATCGGTGGACTTTATCAGCCGACGGTGCAGGCAAGTGTGCCGATTTTGCTCGACGAAAGAGTACTTGCACAGGGCAACGGAATTGTCGGCAGTATCGGCGCACTCGCAAACTTGGTAGCGCCGATTATTGGCGGCATACTACTTGGCAGTTTTGGCATTGCGCCGATTATTATTGTGTCGATAATTTGCTTTTTTGCATCAGCTATTTTGGAGATGTTTATTAAAATTCCGCATAAAAAAGAAATATATAACTCGTCGTTGCCCAGAATGGTGAAAGATGACTTTAGCCTGTCAATAAAATTTATCTTCAAAGAAAAACCTGCACTGCGTAGACTTATGTTTGTCATTTGTCTTATCAATGGGCTTATCTCTGCATTAATCATTATCTCACTTCCTGTCCTTATCAGTGAAAGGCTATTTCTTAGTGAAGAAATGTACGGTTATTCCCAAGGTGTGCTTGCTTTGGGTGGGCTGTTCGGTGGTATAATGGCAGGGGTGTTTGGGGCGAAACTTCACATAAAAAGCCTGTATAAGTACATTGTCTTGGTGGCTCTAAGTCTTATTCCAATGTCAGTGGCGATGATTATTAGGAGTGCGATGGCATCTTATGTGCTGATTTTGATAAGTGCATTTTTTGCGATGTGCATATCCTCATTAGCGTCTGTTATGATTATTACTTTTATCCAAAGTCAGACGGCTGAAAATATGGTCGGAAAAGTTATGGCTTTTGTAATGACGGTGGGCTTGCTTGCTTCACCCTTAGGGCAAGCGGCTTACGGGATAGCCTTTGAATATCTAATTGGATATGAAAGTTTGGTAGTGATGGGTGCTGTATTAATGTCTCTGCTTGCCGGAATATATGCAAAAAGGATTTCATTTGAGTAGTAATTTATATGCTATGAAAAAGCTCTCAGTCAAAAACTGAGAGCTTTTTGTAAATAAGTAATTTAGCCAATTAAAACTTAAATCTTGTATCTTCCTTATACTGCTTTCGTGACGGGTTTCCCTCCACTCTAAATATCTTCTTATGCTTAAGGTCATATACTACCGACCACACGGTGTCAACGCCTTTTTTTCTGTCAAATTGACACATAAAGCCATGCTTTCCTGACAAAATTTCTTTTGCCAATTCGAGAGTGTGCGGATTCGTCTCAAGTGCCGCCACTGCATTGTCATACCTCTCATCTGCTCTTAAGTCGTCAATTCCACTTGGATTTCTAAGAGATTTCATCTCCTCGGTGTAAAAATTATTCGTGCTTACAACAAATTTCTCACTTCTATTAACCTCTATTTTGCTCGGTGAGCACTCAATTACAGCCAAGTTGCCAAAGCTGTCGCAAACCGTTATCGCATGATTTGATGCAATTGGCAGTGATTTTATCGAATTTATCACTTCATCTGTCGTCTTGCACTTTTCAAGCAAATATCTAAGTAATATTCCTGCATTAAACCCGAATTTGCAATCTTTGGGATAGATAAATGTCAGCCCCAAAGCAATCCCATATTCATTCACTCCGTCCTCCATTTGTACAAATGCCGTGGTGTTTCCAGTAAATGCGTAGCTCATATCAAGATTATACAGCACATTCATATATGATTTTTCAAGACTTGTGACAAAATCACTATTTCTACCAAATATAACTTCTTCATCATTTTTAAATGCAATGCATGTGCATTTATTCGTAAATTCAAAGCAATACATGCTGGCTAAAAAAGCGAAAAGGTCATCAAATGAGTTTTGCTGTCCATTTGCAATTCCGCTTATCTCCTCTATAATCTCGGGATAATATTCTTCGTAAATAGGCATACAACCTTTGGCGAATATCCTCCTCTCGTCAGACAAAAGATAAGAAAAATTATCATAAATGTTAATATTATTTTTGCGTAAAAGGTCGCCCCACTTAAAGCCTGCGCTGTAGTGAGTACCCTTGAATCTTGCGTGATACATTGTGTTAGATCTCCTTATTTTTATAGGCGTGTTAACACTGTATGTAAGCTTACTGTTTTAGTTTAACTTAATAAAAATTTTATGTCAAGCAAATAAAATTTTAGTTTACTATACGCCCACTATATCCCAGAATATACTTGCATAAGGGTAGTAAAAAACCTGTAGATTTTACTCTACAGGTTTAAGTTAGTTTAATTATCTTTGCCATATTGATGTCCGCTGCCGTTGCCTTGATTTTGGCTATCG
>CAYJIE010000135.1:0-4748 GCA_964370145.1 uncultured Oscillospiraceae bacterium | reverse complement strand
ATGACTTTTGTGGCTCTGTCCACCATGTACTGATTGCGGTTTTTGTAGCAGTCACTGTGGTAGTGCTCGCTTAGGACGATTATGTCGTCACAGACAGAGAGTAGATAATTGTAGTTGTCCTTTTCTGTTTTGTTCCATTTCTCGGCTTGGTTTTTATATGGGATTACGGCGATTAGTTTTATGGGGTAGGCTTTTTTGTGCACTGCAACCATATTTGCGCAAAGTTGGTCGAAACCAAGCGCGCCACCAAACATGAATGTGTCGTAGCCGCCAGTGATTGCGAGGTCAATTTCATTTGCGAGGGCTTTTTCAAGTTGCGAGAGTTTTTGTCCGACAGGGAGTGAGCGATGCCCTGTGAATGCGAGTATTTTGTTCATGGTGTTCACCTCCGAACAGCATTATATCACCTTACACTTATAAAATCAAGTGTAAAAATAGTGTATATATAATATTTATTGCAAATAGTATAATATACACATAGGAAAGTTGGTGATTAATATGTTTGAAGTTAAGAAACCCGAATTTGTAAACAAAACTTTTAGACTTGAAAAGACTTTGGTTGACGAGTTGACGCAGTGCGCCACTGATAATAAAATTTCCGTCAACGCTCTGATTGCACAGTGTTGTCGCTATGCTTTGGACAATATGAAAGTCGAAGGCAAGAAAGATAAGAAATAAAAAAGAGATAAGATTTTAATTGCTCACTGAGTTTGACGCTCGGTGAGCAATTTTCTTAACTCTTATGTTGTGGGGGTGCTAACTACTATAGATTAAAAAAATCCACCATTGTATCTTTTTTGAGCTATACCGACAATTACAAAACCGGCAATAAAAAATGCTCCGAAAACAAGCCAACCATAACCGGTTTCTGTAATGTAGTTAATAATTCCTGTCAGCATCATGCCTATCCCCATTGTTAGAACTCCTTTACCGACAAGTTCTGTGTAGGGCTTTTTATCTTGCTCTTTAACTTTTGAATAGTGGTATGAATGAATTAATGTAATTTTTTCTTTTTTCCAAATCATTAGTCCAAAATAAATAAATATCATTCCAAATAAAGACATAAGAATTAGACCAAGGAGCACTATGTCCACCTCACAATCATATTAAATTTCATCTTAATCCTAAAGACATCTGCACAATATTATCGATTTCAAGCCTGTTCCCTCATAAGAAAGTCGTATATATCAATACGCTCCTTTCCCATGCAATCGGCAAGTTTCTCACTGCTTTTCTTATAATTTTCATTTGCATACAGCTCTATTATCTTTTCTTTTAGAACTTGTTTATTTAGCTTGGATATTGCAAGCCCCCTTGGTCCAACACCCAACTTTTCAATAAACATATCCCACATGGGTTGGTCCGCACTATGGGGAATTGCCATGTTTGCACAGCCACTTTTTATCGCACAATTTGTAACACCTGCCCCACCGTGATGAATTACCGCATGGATTTTCGGAAAAATCCAATCATATGGCAAACGCTCTTGAAAAATTATACTATCGGGAAGTGCGAAGCTTTCGCCAAGTTCCGATAGTCCCTCGCCCGAAATATTTATTATCGCAGGTATCTTGCAGTCGGCAAATATTTCGACAAACATCTTTGTGATTTCAAGCGGTTTTGTGTTGACGGCACTACCAAAAGAGAGCATAAGCACTTTATCGTGCTTTTCAAGGAATTCAGTCAACTCTTCAGAGGGGCTAAAAGCTTTCGTTTTATCCCTCTCCAAAAAGCCTCCTATTTTTAGATTGTCACTCCATGATTTTGGGGTTGGCAAAACACAAGGAGATACATTGTATAGTATTTTCATCTTTGGAATAAATCGCTTTATCTCATCTGAGCTAACTTCACCCTTAAAGTGTCGTTTGCCTGTCATTACAGCTGCTTGAGCAAAACCATATGCGCCGATTTTGTAGCTTAGGGACTGCATAAATTTAGACTTGCCAAAGTTCATGCCAACATGGGAAAAACCCTCAACCTCATGTATGTTACAAGGGATTGTCGAAAACATTGCAATCGGTTTCTTCGTTTTTATGTGCCAAGCAATGGGGTAGACTGCTTTTGTGTGAAAAATCACATAATCCGGTTTACAGTCGTCAACTGCTTTTTTCTGCATATCCATTAACTCATATTGAATTGGTAGGGATTGTTTGGCAAGTTTAATTGTAGCAATAATCTGCTTAATTTTATTATCGCCACCCATTGCAGCTTTGGCAAAATCCATATCAAGCATATCCAAATAACTACTACCAAGTGATATAAATTCATATCCCTCGGACAAGGCTAAGTGGCGGTGTTGCTCGGGAAAGGCACATACAATTTCATCGCCCTTGTCCCTCAATATTTTTGCTAAACCTAAGAAAGGCTCACAGTCACCTCTTGTTCCTATTGACATTAGAAGTATTTTCATGCAGACCTCCATTAATATAAGTTAATTTATTTTGCCGCATTTTTGCCATATAATTCCTCTCCCTCAATCATACCACAACATTCCACCACTGTCAATTTCTAAAACGACTGCTCCCACTTGTGGGCAGTCGTCGGCGAAACCTCCATCTCATCTGCTGTTTTCAAGAAATAATTACTATTGTTCCACAGGCTCACATAAACCTCTTGACCGTTGCAATGTATCTCCCTTTGCTCAAAGCCCTCGCCAAAACCATCGGAACTTTGTCCCGTTATATAAGCCTTTATCTCGTCGAGCTCATTTTCGCCCAAGCCCGCATTCAAGGTAAGCACTGCAACTCCCATCAGCTTTCCGTTGACCTCCTCGACCTCGTACACAAACTTCTTGACTTTTGCATTGACAATGTTCGAGCCACTAAAATACGCCATCAAGCCACGCTCGCTCTCATCGGCACTCATTCGTTCACTTAGCGCCCTTTGGATTTCGTCCTTGAATTCTGCGAGTTGCTCAGGATAAATCTCGACTTCGTAATCCACTTGGTACAAGTCGCCGTAAGCATTCTCGTCGTAATAGCTATATGCTTTCAACGGCATATACAACCTTAGCTCCTCCGCTTGGGCAATCTCGTCAAACTCCATGCCAAGATTGGTTTCGAGTATCCTCTGCATCTCGGGGTTATATCCATGATACACGATATATCCGTTGTAGGTGAGCGCACCACTTTCTTGCCCCATGCGATAACTGCCGTACTTTTCAAAGTCAATATACGGTTCAAGGTTCTCGTCATAGTTATGTCCTCTTGAAACATAGTCGCCTTTCTCGCTTGCGCATCGAAATTCTCCTTGTTTCGGCGCAATTTTCGTCTCTCGCTTCATCGCCCACAGGGCGCGCTCGGACAAAAATCCACTCTCACAAATCATGTGGTAGCCATATTCCTTTGCACCGGCAATGCCCTCGTACATATCAAACTCGTGTAGAGACATGAGCAATGTCTCGAAGTCATATTTGTTTTCAATTTCGGTGCTTATCATAAGTTTTGAGAACACATTCAAATCATCTTTGCTAAGTGGGTTTAGCTGGCCGCAAATTTGGTTGAGCTCCTCAAGCCCAAGAAAATCGTCCATGATAAAGTTAGCGACATTTTCCGGAAGTGGTGAGGTCTCCATGCTGTACATGAGCTCATATTCGTCTTGCACGCATATTCGCTCCATGAGTTTGTCAATCTCGCTTTGCTTGCATGGGAGGTACAGATAGTCCACTGTGCCCTCGTTGCCGATTGCCAGTGTCAGCACAGACTTGCTTTCGATTTGCGGATAGGTATAGCCGTCGTATGGGGTGATTTCAGTGTTGCTGTTCTTATACACAACGCCATATTGGGTGATGATTGCATTACCATTCTGCATGATGTTTTGGACATAAGCACTTCCGTCAAACGAGTCGCTAACTTCGTCTTGACGGCTTTGTGTATCTGTTGCGTGGAATAACTTTCCGAGTGAGTTTAAGTCGCTAAAATTGCTGATTGTGTGGTAACAGCCGATGTTGTAGGTGGTATTGATTAAATCTTTAAGCGAAGTGAGCATGTATGCCCTCGAAATTGCATAAAAAGCAGTGTTTTCACTTTCGGACAGAGTTGCAAGTCGTTTTGCAAGGAAGTTCATTTCGTCTAAATTAACTTGCTGTCCGACAAACATATCGCTTGCTTTGGTATTGTCATAGACCTTGACAATTTCAACAATGTCTTTCATGTTGTTTTGGACTTCGATCCTGTCGCACACTGTTTGCAAATACTCCTCGTGGCAGGGGAGCGTGATGTTCAAGGTCTCCTCAGTTTTAATGTTTTTAATTCGTAGATTCATGGTTTTGTTCTCCTTTTATTTTAGTTTAATTTTTGGGAAATAAAAAAAGCCGTAAGTAAAACTGTGGGGGTCCCACAACTTAATACTTACGGCAAACTTGGTGTCAAATATCTTTGAAAGATACTTGATTTAATATTTAATTTTTATGTTAAATTGCATTTTTGGCAAAAGTACCAGTTCGTGTCTAGCAAATTTCAAAAAGTGTGAAAAGTACATCCACAAAATCGACCTTTGAAAAATCACTGTACATCTACGGTAAAAACGGCAAAAAAGATGCATTTCATCGGGTTTTCCGAGAAGTACATCTTTTTTGCATAATGTTAGTGGCTGGGCTGGCTGGACTCGAACCAACGAAATGCCAGAGTCAAAGTCTGGTGCCTTACCGACTTGGCGACAGCCCAATATATAGAATCTAAAACTAAAATCCACTTGCTATTCGCTGATATTTTATGGGGTGGATAATGGGGATCGAACCCACGACCTCC
>CAYJIE010000134.1:0-4766 GCA_964370145.1 uncultured Oscillospiraceae bacterium | reverse complement strand
ACAATCACATCAAACTCGTCTTCGATTTTGTCATTTAGCTGAGAATGTGGAATGGTATACGTAAAAATCAGTACTGTTGCCGAATACAGTGCAAAAGTCACAACAATTCCCACAATCATCCTTATTATCACTTGTTTTAACGTAATTTTCATAAAATTTGACCATTCCTTTCACACTTAGAACGTCTTTATACTTTTAAAGACGTTCTAAGTGTTATTGAGCCTGACCTTTCAGGTAGCGTTTGTTACGACTGTTTGTGCTACCTATGCCAATTACCTAAGGAAACATTTTCTAATAGGAAGATCCAGTTCTTTATATCAGCTACCGTACTGGCAAGAAGCAGCCTATTCGTGCCTTTGTTACTAAAAATTATTTAAGCCATTTCTTATACCATATATTGATTTCAATTACTCCATCTATCTATGTTCCAATATGTAGAATCAAACATTTTATGGTAAATAGCACTGCCAAAGTTATACTGACCCCAATTTGAGGGAGCATAATAACTTCCTGAATAGTATATATTGCCTTGATAGCTACCTTCTTGCGTAATCGTATATTTTGTTCCAACTATACTATTGGAATGTACGGGGTTAAGGGCATTAACTAATTTCATTGTGTTTTTTTCGCAATATGCATCAACCAAATATTCAGGTATAAATAGGTTCAAAAAACCGACACCAGCGCCAAAATAACTAATTATTCTTCCAGCTACCGTAGTAGCTATTCTTGCAGGAAGTGCACACAACGATGCTACAGTTGCAACCAACGATGCTGCATCTCTGAAAGTACCGTTTATATCATATTCTCCGCCCCACGCCCTTTTCTGTAAGGTTACGCTTACACCACCTGACTTATAACGATTGTTAGATTCTATATAATTGTACCATACTTTTCCAAGATAAGTATGAGATACAGCCCTTGCAATCACGTTTGGATTTGATGTTAACTGGCGTGAATCTACACTATAATGGCTTGATACTATATTATTATCATAATGTTTCACAAGCATTAAGTGTGAATTATGTTTTACTATATACTCGCTTGTCATTTCATGATTGACATATTGTGTAACAATCATATCGCCATTTGGCATATCTATAGCCTTAACATATGTGCGAGTATTTTGGGGGTCTTGCATAATTACAGCCGCTTCTGAAAGCTTAACAATTCGTATGTCACTCAAATCATAGTACACGGAGGACATAGACTCCACTTTATTTGACGTCGCCAATCCCGTACTACAAAACATAAACACCATCACAAACGCGAGCATCATAACGAGAATCCTTTTTGTTCTGATTCTTTTAATATTACTAATCATTGGGTACACCTTGTCAGTTTCCAAATGTTTTGGTCATTAATCAAAACTACTTGTGACGAATTTCTCGGTAGCACTCGAGTCATTTATCCTATTACCGTCTTTGTCGTGCACAGCGACATCCGCCGGGTCATCCGAGAGTATTATATGAAATCCATTAGAATAAACACCACGGCTTCCTTCGAGTAATGTACAGGTCAAATAATAATAGTTGTTATCATCTTCAATTTTTTGAATATCGTTATAATACAACGTCCTGTTGAACCGGCTCTGTTCTATTATCTCTATCAATTCCGCACTTTTATCATCCAAATTCACTTCTGCATTCCCGTGATAAATCCGCACGGTGGCTTTGTCATACTGAGGTATGCTTACGGAATACGGAAGAAAATACCATACATTTACACCCAGCAAAACTACAAAAGCAAGAATTATCCAAATAAATTTTCCCTTAATTTTTCCTCGCCATAGTATCGACATTACTATCAGCACAAGTATAAACAACCAAGAAATCGTAATTAATATGTCCATGATTTTTCCGCCTTTCGTCTTAGCTTATACCCAATTTTATATTAGTACAATATGGTGAACAGAAATTACCGCTCGGAGGTCAGAGTCGGAATGCGAATAGTGTTTTCGTTTATTTCAATTATCATTACAATGTTTTCATAAACCGGACTTTCTTCAACAAATACGAGTTCAACAACATTTCCGAACATTCCATGGGTATAATATGCAACAGCATCATTGCGAAGCATTATTCCGTCCACTTCAAGATAAAACACACAATAACCGGGACCTTCGCTCGCAAGATTTGTGGTACAAGCTACATAATATCCCCCTTCTGTTACCGCCATTTGAATTGGCTTAAATGAATAACCTTCAATTGAATACGCAGGAGAGTCCAATTTTACCGTTTCATATACTTCCGGCACGGGCATACTATCATTATTCACGAACATATGTGCAACATTCTCGTTCGATTCGGCATTAAAACCATCTATGTAAGAAAGCTTATTCACATAGTCACTATCTATAATGAAGTATATTCCAAGCAAAAGAACAGCTGTGGCTAATGCAATAATTATGATTTTTTTTATGCTTTTCATTTTTTCTCCCTGTGGGCGAAATGGATGGATAAATTACTTCTCCATCCATTTCGCAAAGTCAATTTAGTGATTAATCGGCACATATCGGTCGCAGTATCCTCGCACCAGGATTTCAGCATTATAATTATATAAGGTATTATTTGAAATTGAACTTACCGACACTGAAAATGCGCCGGGCGTAGTTGTCTGCCAAAAATAATCTCCACTTCCGTCGTAGCCATATGTAAACTCACCTATACTCCGATGTCTAATAACATTTACATAGGGTGAGTAGTAAAACGAGCAATAGTGTGATAATCTTCTTCATTTGATGTCCTCCCAATAGTTGTAAAATTTATCTTCTCACTATACTTAACGTCTTACAAGGCAAAAGTGCAACACTATTTCGGAAAAAATTTTTACTATTTTACACTTTCCGCCATTTTCATCAGTTCTTGCTCGTCTACATCGCCTCCCAACACGAAATAAATTGTTTCTATATTCCAAACTATGGTAACCATGTCATCCTCTATTATCAATAGTCCCGGGGCATCCGCAATTGAAATTTCCGCTATATCCGCATCCTCCGTATCAATATTTGTAATCGCATCCCCGGCACTTGCGGTATAACTTAAATACTGCCCCCGCCCGTTGTCGTAGAAAATATCCCGAATACTATCGGTGTTCATGATTTCTTCGCCCGCAAAACCTTCGGGAATGTACGTGGGTGCATATTGGTTTGCATTAACCGAGGTATAATCCTCTGGAATGTCCTGCGTATCCACAGAAATTTCAGAATACTCAGTATGCTCCGTTATAAAAAGAGCAAAAAACGCATCTCTTACCGCCTCAACAGTCAAAACAAGTGTAAAACTCACCGTCATTATAGCCATGATTACAACCGCAACACGGGACAGCCACTTGCGGGATGTGTGCGCTTTACGTCTGCGCTTTTTTGTCGCATTTTTGTACATATCGTCAAAGGAACACGGCGCGGGCGGTAAATCTTTCCCTTCAATCTCAGCCATTATTTGCTCGCTCTCCTTCGCCAAAAGCTCATATAGTGCCGCTTTAAAAACAGCATCTTCAAATTCTATAATATTTTTACTCATAATCTTCGTCCTTTAATAACTTCAAAGCCGCCTTTCGTGCTCGTGTTAAATACTGGCGAACACTGTTCTTGTTTATCCCCATAATTTCAGCAATTTCCTCGTCGTGCAACTCTAAAATGTATTTGTATTTGAGTAAATCAAGTGATTTTTCGGGGAGTTTTTCAAGTGAGTTCATCAAGCGTTTTATATCGAGTGCCTTTATCACACCTTCTGCAATGTCTATGTCGTCCGCATATTCAAATCCGAAATCAGCATCAATGCTGTAAGGGACATGTTTTTCGTGCACCTTGTTTTTTCTAAGGTAATCAAAACAGACCCTCTTAATACACATAACGAGATAGGCAGGCAAAGTGCAACACTCTACAGCCGATATTTTTTTATAATTTTTAATTAAATTCTCAAAAGTTGTTTGAACCATATCCCAAGCTATTTGCTCGTTACTAACTATTTTATAGGCATTGTAATATAATAGGGGATTATATTTTTCCCATAGACCAGAATAAAACTCTCTTTCTTCGGTCGTTTCTATGGCTAAAAGAAAAAACGGAATCATCGTTCCTCCACGGTTGTTGTGACATGCAAAAAAATCTCTATCTTTATTATATCATTGTACATAAAAATTGGCAAATCCGTTGCGTAAGTCAGACTTACCCAGTCTATTACGTGGTAGGCGTGTTCAGATATGGTCATCGTCATATTCTATGGTTTAAGTCGAGGAAAAATCCATCAGCAGAGTTGATATTCGCAAGAGATACACTTACAAACGAAATAAGGCTCATTCGCCATGAATTGAAGTGTGCGAACGAAGTTGTCCGTGATTCGTACGAAAAACTTAGAATTTTAAGGAGGGAGCTACACATGAGGAGCGAGCATCAAAGAGGCAGGGAGGTGAAACACCGAAGCTACTCTCATCGGTTCACTCCTTATCCGAGATCATGTCACAATTTATTCCTTGCGCTTTTACCCTATATATCGTTAAATTTCACGTTACCTTGAGCAATTTTGATGCTTTATTCAAATTAATTAATAGAAAAATATCCTAATATTAATAACCCACAACCCTGTCTATAAACGTACCGTCTATGGCGTTTACCGTGAGCATATGCGTGAGTTCTCCCGGACCTGACTCCATAATTTCTACGTCGGATCCGGTGCTGTTGTCGTAAATATAAGTCTCGGAGGAGCGCCCAATAACGTCCCACACGGGGATATAATATCGCTCGTCCGAAGCATATTCCTTTTTGA
>CAYJIE010000133.1:0-4843 GCA_964370145.1 uncultured Oscillospiraceae bacterium | reverse complement strand
AATTTTGCAATTTTAGAATTATCTTCATCAACTTGACAATACCACTTAATAAATTCACTATAAGACGTTTTTAATCCTAAATTTAAGTCAAAGCCATTTCCGATTAAAAAAGTAATATTCAATGTTGTTTCTCCTTTACTCAAAATAAGTTTGCATTTTTTGTTTGTATAGGGTTTCTAATTGTGTCAGTCCTTGTTGCATGGTTATTTTTGTGTGTTCGACTTTTTCGACATAGTCGGCGAATTGGTTTTGGAGGTCAAGCGGTGGGAGGATTGTTGGAATACTATTGCATATACTCTTATTCATATACAACACTGTTGTACTACTTGCTTTACTATTCATATAATCTTTTCTCTTTCCTAAGTAATGCATCAAAAAAACATTATTCATTCGTTCTTTACATTGAAATGAATGTAGTTGTTGATTTATAATCATTGGTGACTTAGCGATAGAACAAATTCCTAAATTACCTACACAACTCATTATTACACTCCCTGTGGGTATTGTCTTTCTATTTACTTCGTTTATCTCTTTCAAAGTCAATGCAAATCCTTTTTTTGACTTTTCTGTATATCCATTTATTATTAAATCATCAATTGTAATCCATGGAATATCACCTGTAAATGATTTAGGTTTATCTCTGCCCGGAACCATACAATTACAGTAAGTAATAACTGGATTGACTTCCCACCCTTTTGGGTTTGTCACTGGGTCGCCGAACATCTCCGTAAACTTCGCTTTTACAAGTAAGTCAAGTTTTTCAATTTGACTTTTGCGTTTTGCGATTAAGCCCGTGATTTTGTCAAGTTCATTAGCAATTTGCTTTTGTGTTTCAAGTGGTGGAAATGGGATCTGTATGTCTGAAAATATTGAAATCCAATATCTTTTATGCAAACCAGTGTCAACGTTAATAGTTGTCATTAAGTAATAAATATACTTCAAATTTACTTTTTGTGTTGGTATTAATATTTTCATTGCTGATGATTTAACCTTAAACGGAAAATCCACATATTTAATTGCTGTTGTAAAATCGTCAAAAATAATTACTGGTAATTTATTAAATATATTGTCTTGTTCTGATGTATACCCAAGAACAAATGATTTTCCTGCTGTAAGTACTGGGGTTGTATAATCATCACAATAATTATCACTTGCAACTATATATTTAGTTGGTTGTTCATATTCCAATACATCACCCAATCTAACCATTTCCCAGTTTTCACGAACTTCTTTACTCACTCTCTACCTCCGTTTACACCCACATCGAAATTAAAGTCTTGTGCTATGCTCGCACGCTCGCGGTTTGATTTCGCTGCGCTCAATCAAAAGGAGCGTTTCGCTTCGCTCAAGCTCCTGTGCTCCGCAGATTACAACGAGGGGCGACCCCTCGTGCTCCCCGATTGCTCGCCTTTACCCCTGTGAAAGCTCCTCAATCCCTCGCATAATCTCTGCTTCAAGCGACCTAATTTCCGCTAAAATCTCGCTTGTCGGTGGATAACTCTCCGCAACATACACCGTCTTTTTATACTTATTAATCGAGAGGTCATATCCCTCTTTGACGATTTCGTCCTTTGGTACAACAAAGCACTTTGCTGTCCGCTCCTCTAACTCCTCGTAAGTCACTTTCCCACTCTCAAAAGCCTTAAAGCTCTCAATTATATTCGGTATATCATTCTCCTTGACTTCACTTCTCTTGTCGTCAAGCGAAAAACCGTCCGCAGTCATGTCATAAAACCACACATTTTCCGTGCCACCATGATTTGTCTTTGTGAAAATCAAAATTCCTGTGGACACTCCTGCATATGGCTTGAACACTCCACTCGGCATTGAAATCACCGCATCAAGTTTGTGATTTTCAATTATCTCACGGCGAATGTCCTTATGCGCTTTTGACGAGCCAAACAGCACACCATCAGGAACGATAACGGCGCATCTGCCGCCGATTTTCAACATTCTAATCATCGCCGCAAGGAAAAGCAGTTCCGTCTTTTTCGTTTTGCACAACTTTAATATATCCGCTGAAACACTGTCCGCATCAAGGCTACCCTTAAAAGGCGGATTTGCTAAAATGAGCGAATATTTGTCCTTGTCCGCATTTTGGTCAGACAGGCTGTCCCTATACTCGATATACGGATTTGCAATTCCGTGGGTCATCATATTCATCGCACCGATGCGCAGCATTGTCCTGTCCATATCGTAGCCTGTGAACATCTCATTCATATAGTGCGCCTTGTTTCGTTGATTAAAAAGCACCTCATCTTTGCGATTTTCCTTTAGATATTCACCGCTCGCAACAAGAAAACCGCTCGTTCCGCAAGCAGGGTCACAAATTACATCGTCCGGCTTTGGCGCCATAAGCTCCACCATCATTTTGATGATATGGCGAGGGGTGCGAAACTGTCCGTTTCTTCCGGAGCTTGCGATTTTTGACAGCAAATACTCATAGACATCGCCACGCATATCCGCCTCATGGCTTATGTCAATTTGACGGTAAATCTCATCAAGACTATCCACCACTTTAGAAAGTAAAAGCGGTGTTGGGATTTTGAAAATTGCATCTGACATATATTTTGAATAGGCGCTTTCCTTTTCGCCATGCAGATTTTTGATAAATGGAAAAATAAACTCTTGCATGATTGAGTACATTTTCGCCGACGGATAGTCATGGAATACCGACCATTTGAGTGTTTGTCCGTCAACAATACGCTCGCCTATTTGCAGTTCATCTTTGAAGATACTCTCGAACGCAAGACCGAGCATCGCACTCTCCTTTGCTCGCATATTATCCGCACTGTCGAGGTCGTGTATAAACATAAGATATGTTATCTGCTCGACAACATCAAGCGGATTTACAAGTCCACCTGACGCAAAGATGTCCCATAGGCTGTCAATTCTATTCTTTAATTCACCTGTAATCATATCATCTATTCCCCTCTGTTCCATGTATATTTCGTATATCGCCCACCGCCGATTTTGATTATCTTTTCTGATTTTACAAGCTCATTCAAAGTCCTTTGCACTGTGGTGTCGCTTATATCAGGGCATTTCTGAATTATCTCTTGCTTTGAAATTTTGCCTAAATGCTCCTCAATTATCTTTGCCACCCTTTCAGGCTTTGACACTCCGCTTAACATGATAATATCTGCACGCTCATTAAACTCTCTATATGCAGAAATTAGCACACCAAGCATATAATTAATAAACGGCTTGTAGTCGTTTTCATTTTCATGCCAGTTTTGCGAGCTTTTCTCCAATGCCCCATAATAACTTTCCTTGCTCTGCTCAATGATTTTTTCGATGCTGATATATTTTCCGACATTGTAGTCGCTTCTGTACAGCAACAAAAGTGTCACCAGTCTGCTCATTCTGCCGTTGCCGTCAGCAAAACCATGAATACAGAGAAAATCTAATATAAACATACAAATTAAAATCAGCGGATTTGCAATACCGTTTGCAAGTGCGTCTGTATAAGCTATGCAAATCTCTTCCATAGCGCTTGGCGTTTCAAATGCAGAAATAGGTGTAAATCGTATGCGCTTTTCACCATCAGCCGTTATTTCTGTTATTTGGTTGTCGGCACTTTTATATCGCCCACCAATGTCAACAGCGCTATATTTATATAAATCTCGGTGAAGTTGCAAAATCATACTCGGTTTTATTGGGATAAAATTGTGATTGTCGTGAATTGTTGCGAGAACATCACGATAGCCTGCAATTTCAGCTTCACTTCGAGATTGTGGCGTTGTTTTATCAAGAGCAATTAACTTTAGCCGTTCATCACTTGTATAAATCCCCTCAATTTTATTTGACGCTTGCGTACTTTGAATTTTTGCAATTTCAAGTAGTCCTGTTAGTGTTTGTTTTTTTTGCTCTATAACTAAGTTTTGACGCCCTTTAAGCTCATGTATTTTCGTGAGCAAAAGCACAATCTCAGGGCTGAGCGTTTCTTCCCATTTGGAAGTGTAATCATAAATTCTCAATTTGGTATTTTCTCCATTCAATTTAGTCATTTTATGAAATTTGACTTAATTGAATTATATATGATTAAATTGATTTTGTCAATATTTAGTTGATAAGGTTTTAGTTAAAATTATAAATTTTGCATATACTAACAATAATATGTCGTAATTAAAAGCAACTTATTTGTCGTTAAATTTATTGACATTTTATCTAATCTGTGCTATTATAATATTAAATCGGAGGTAATTATTATGATTGACATGACTAACACAATAAAAAACACCATACCTATAACTTCATTCAACAGAGGGCTTGCAGGCAAAGTTTTTGAAGAAGTTAAAAAATCCGGCGCTAAAGTCGTGATGAAAAACAACATTGCTGAATGTGTGCTTTTGTCACCACATGAATATTTGAGCTTGATGGAAGAAATAAACGATGCTCGTTTGCTGACACTTGCCACAGAACGCTTGTCAAAAGCAAACCCAGATGAGTGTATTAATGGCGAGAAAGTGTTTTCGGATTTAGGTATTTCTGATGAGGATTTAGAGAGCTCTGACGAGGTAGAATTTGAATGAGTTGGGTGTTAAAATTTATTCCCGAGGCACAAAAAGACTTGCAGAATTTATCCGGAAACGAGCGCATTATAGTTGCTAAAGCAATAAAAAAAGTTGTTTCAAATCCACTTTCTATCTTTGAGGGAGGCTACGGAAAACCACTTGGAAATAAAAATGGCTCTAATTTAGTTGGCTTGTATAAGATTAAGATTAAGATTAAGAGTGCAGGGATACGCATAGTTTACAAACTTATAAAAACCGAGACAACAATGCTTGTGGTCGTGATTGGCGCACGAGCCGACGATGAAGTATACAGCATTGCTGCTAAG
>CAYJIE010000132.1:0-4869 GCA_964370145.1 uncultured Oscillospiraceae bacterium | reverse complement strand
CTTAATATATGGTACACTTTAAGTCCTGTTGCCTCCTCCACAGCCTTTGCATATGGTGGCATATTTGTGCATTCAAATATAATCGCACCGACATTAGGATTCTCTTGCACCATTTTCTTTGCAACAATGACCATTTCCGTTTTTGCAAGCTCTTCGTCAAGGCTGTCGTTGTTTCCAACGAAAACAGAGCCAAATTGTGTGCCCTCCATGCCATATACCACCTTGGGGACAGCTGAAATGCTCACACCATCAAAGTGTTTTCTTGATAACTTCGTTGCGTCAGCCGTCATTATTCCTACAATTTTACCCTCAGGGAGCATAGCTGAAATTGTTGGAGCCCAAAGGAGTGCTGAGGAGAAAAAGGGGATAGACAAAGTAGAAGAAATTTCTTTTTGGAACATTGACAGGAAACCACAACTCGTAGTGATTGCGGCAACACCCTCATTCTCGAGATCCTTAGCAGCATCGATGAACGGTTTTAGCAAGTCATCACTGCCATGGATTACAACTGCCTGTGGGTCAGCGCCCATGACAGTCTTTTTTATGACTGGAAAGGAATAAGACTTTACATTACCGACATCGCCTACAATTCTAGGGAATTTAGTGTCTAACATGAGAATTCCGAGCGTGGATTTCATATAATAACCTATAAGCCAAGCTCTCATTTACGATAATGAGAGCTTGGTTCTTTCTTTAATATTTGAGTAAGTACTATTTATATAAATAAGAATACGACACCGACAACCAAGAAACACAAACACATCGGTATTGAATATACCATGGATTTAATCGGATCGACCTTTTTGCCAAACTGTGCAGAGACAATACCCACGACAACAAAGGTTGTAAGGTCGGCAGGCGGTAGTCCTTGACCTGCGGCGGCAAGATTAGCGCCTGCCACAGCGGCGTGGATTGGGTCTAGACCAATGCTGACAAGTGCAGGGCCAAAGAAGGAAAAAATGACATTTTGAGCTGTGGACTGCGATCCCGTTAACATACCAATCATGAGCATTGCGACAACACCGCCGATTTTAAGCAAGTTGTTGTCGAGTCCTTGTGCGAAAATTGAAATCTCATCAATCGCACCTGAAGTATAGAAAGAGCCGAGCATAAAAGCACAGGCGATTTGTAAAATTACAGTTGTTTTTACTTTTTCAAGCCCTTGGGTGAATATATCCTTTGCGTTGTGTTTTACAGTGGGGAAGAAGAAGCTGACACCGATAGCGCAGACAATTGAAAGCACGATGCCGTTTGTAAAACCTTTAAGTACGGTTACATTGCCCATCCAGTCATATAGAGATAGGGCTTCGCCACTTTCAGTTTTGAAAACGGTTATACTGTCAAGAATTGTTGGCCCTAAGTCAACTGCGATATATGGAATATCCACAGTTCTCAATAGCACAATTATAATTAAAACCGTCATCGGGATAAGTGACTTCCAGTTTTCTTTAATTATCTCACCAGCACTCTGTCCGGAAAACCTAATCTGTACGGATTTATTAGCACCTGGGTAATTGTCTTTACCCACAAGGAACAAGCTACAATAAAGTGCGACCACGACAAAGACGATACTGACTGTTATGTAGCCCATATTGATTACAGCGTCGCTATCAGCGCCTGTTAGCGAAGAAGCAAGGGCGAGTGCTTGGGTCATAGGCGGCATGATTGAGCCGATACAAGCGCCCATAACAATAATGGAGCAGATTTTTTCATAAGGCATGTTCATCGAGGAGAGAATACCGATTGTAAGCATTCCGATTACAGTCGCTGCCGCAATGGCGTCTCCGAGAAGTGAGCCAGCTAGTGTTAGTGCAAAAAGGATGCAGACAATTAGAATTCTTGGGGATTTGCCGAATTTTGCGGTGAGTGCGCCGACAATTGTGTCAATTGTACCAAGTCTTGATGAAATCTCCGCAAAAATACTGCCTGTTATGGACAATGCGATTATCCAAGCCAACCTATCAAGACCATCCACCCATGCGCCAACCCACTCTGCTGGATTAACCATGCCTGAGAGTAGGAGCGTTAGGATACCCGTCGCCATGAGAGCAATATTAATTTTACCGCCAATTACTGGGATTTTCTTAAACAGAATGATGATTAGCAATACCGACATCGGTATTAAAATTCTTATCATAGTTTTCTGTCCTTTCTAGTGTTATTATAAAAATCGATTTGGATTAAAATCACTTAAGTCATAGGAACTTTTGCCGTCGCAAATAAGTTCGCAAATTAGCTTGCCTGTAATAGGGGAGAGTGCAATTCCGTCGCCCTCATGGCCAGCCGCCATATAGAAATTGTCAAAGCTATCAATTTTTCCGAGTAGTGGCAATCCATCGGGTGTGTATGGGCGAAAACCCGAGAAAAAGCGCACGATACTCACATCTTTGAGGAGTGGTAAAAAACGAGACGCTCTGTTCATCATCACAGTAATAGCCTCAAAGCTGTTTTCATCATTAAAGTCCTCAAATTCACGAGTTCCACCAATGATGATACTGCCACATTCGGTCTGTTCAATACTAAGTGAGGAGCCAAGTCTTAAAACTGCTTTGTCTGTGATAGTTTCGGGGCGAAATTTAATTATATTATATAGCGCACATTGGACAGTGGCCCTCATGAATGGTGCAATTGGCTCAGTTACTGCAAGTTGCCCTTTTCGTGGCTTAATTGGGAGAGAAAGTCTGGCTAATTTAGCAATTTCGCCAGCCCATGCTCCTGCGGAATTTACTATTATATCTGCGTAAAAATCACCTTTGTCAGTTTTGACACCACGAATGTTAGCACCATCGATTATAAAGTCTGTAACTTTTGTATTTGTTTTAATAACGGCACCAAGAGCCTTCGCTGCCTTTGAAAAAGCCATGGTTAAAGCAATTGGATTGACTTTAGCACCTGTCTTTGAATACAGCGCACCATATATATCCGATGCCAGTTGTGGCTCGATTTCCAATGCCTCTTCTCGTGAAATCATTTTAACATCAACGCCGCTTTTGCGCTGTTCAATCACAAGTGCCTCAAGCATATCCCACTGTTCTTTATCTTCAACAGGTTGCATTCCACCGGAGTTCTTTTCAAATTCAATATCAAAGTTAAGTTCAGTTGAAAGATTGTCAAACATTTTGATTGACTCAACCGCCAAATCAAGTTGCGCACCGGGTTTTTTAGTATGATATCCGACAACGCCGTCAGTTGCACCGGCGGCACCGCTTGCGACATCGTTCTTTTCAATGACAACAACAGATTTACCTCTCTTTGAGAGTTGCCATGCGATTGAATTTCCCATAATGCCACCACCGATTATGAGAACATCGAACTTATTCATCATCACTTCCTCCAAACATGGAGAGTTTCACAGGGCGCACCGGCATGCGGCTTTTTTGTGGTGGGATTTCGCTAGGGGAAATTCCTGTCTCTTTCGCTACAATATTTTGCACAAGTCGTGAGCATGTTTTCCCTTGACACAGACCCATGCATGCATATGTGCGTCTTTTTACGCCGTCAACCGTGGTTGCACCGTCCTTAATTGCCGCTTTAATTTCACCCTCGCTCACTTCTTGACAGCGACAAACAATTAAATCATCCATTTATCTTTTAATCCTTTCCATGCTGACAACTAAATCTGCAAAATCCATTGGCACTTTCATCGAGATAACAGTTGTAAAGTCATATGCTTTTAGTTTCTTCACTTTAAGAATTTTACCCTTGCAAATGACAACGCCATCACGACCGACAGCATTTACATTGTCGCCCTCAAGTGGCAAAGGCAAATACTCAAAAGGGAAGTCGATTATAGCATATTCATCGTCTTTTGATTTATCAATCATTGTAATAGCAAGCCCTGGACAATTGGCAACACAGAGCCCGCAACTTGTGCATCTCTCAGGAGAAAGCACGGGTAAATCTGTGATATTCTCTCCGATATATATTGCCCCTGTCGGACAAATTCCCTCGCAAGGATTGCAAGGGATGTTTTGCACACATTCAATTCGGGGTATCTTTTTTGTTTTCATTATATCATCACTTGGCATTCCAGGACATTTTTCAAGTTCTTCACTTGACGGAACACCAGTATATAACACGCCTCGTGCGTGTTCGCCTCGTGCGTGTTCGCCTCGTGCGTGTAAAGCACCACAGTCGTGTTGCTTGCCTCGTGCGTGTTTAGCACTCTCCATTATATTATAATTCCTTTCACATATATCTATGACTTAAGAGCTAAAGTTTTTCATACTTTGAACTTGACTATCTTTAGCAATGCGCCTTTTTTCACCAAACATACCCGAACGAAGTGTTGACAATCTCTGCAAAACTTCATCTTTCTTTTCAGTCGCCTCTATGTTTGATAAAAATCCAAGAGAATTAGCAGCGCATATCCCAGCAAGATTGCCCTCCTCCATTGCGGAAGATGCCTCTTCAACGCCAGTGACATCTCCTGCGACATATAGACCTTTAATAGAGGTCTCCATGTTCTCATCATGCAAGGGTACATGACCGCCAAACATTGGAATGAAACAAAATTCGCAACCTGCCATCCAAACAAGTTCAGTCATCGGATTGAGCCCAACCGCAAGACAGACAGTGTCGACTTCATATGTCTTTTCGCTACCTTCAATTTGATTCCAATCCTTATCAAGTGCGACGATTTCAACAGCTTCAACTCGTCCGTTCCCAATGACACGCTTAATGGTGTGTCCAACAAAAATTGGCACTTCGGCACGCCTGATTTTTCCTGCATGTACGCCATAGCCACCGATTTGTGGAGCGCCTTCAACAAGCGCAACAACCTCTGCACCAGCTTGCAAAAGTTGATATGATACAATCAGTCCGACATTACCGCTACCAAGCATAAGCACCTTTTTTCCGGGTAGTACA
>CAYJIE010000131.1:0-4988 GCA_964370145.1 uncultured Oscillospiraceae bacterium | reverse complement strand
ATTTCAATATTATTTTTATAAAATTATGCGTTTCTCAAGTCAGAAACTCGAGGTATAATGATGCAAACCATACGCCCAATGAGATACCACACATGAGGATGTAAAATGTAAATACATATCGCTTAACGCCCCCATTTTCTGTTGCAGAATCATAGCTCTATCGTGTGTCATTTCTAAAACGATAACTTTGACCATTTTTTATGAGATGGCGAATAATTTGGTAAGGTTTTTCAGCGCTTGAGGCATATTTCTTTTGCAAATAGTGCAAAAGCAATGCGTATTCAGTGCGCAAGTTTGTAGAAAAAATACCGGGGTCATCCGTACCAATAACTACTTGGGGCGCAGGACGTGTATCTTCTTCGTCAAGCCAACGTAGCACATGGTGTTCTTCTGTAATATCATAATGACTAATCCGCACATTACTTGTAGGTAATACTTCTACAATGATATTACTCTCGCGCATTTCATGAATTATAGTATCTTGTACCAAGCGCAATAAGGGTATTGAAAGTTGTGCATTTTCCAGTGATATGGATTTATCATAATCTGTCCGAAAATTTTTATTATGATATTTTTGAAATACTTGAAAAGCTATCTCATCTTTTTGCGCATCCTCCACTAAACGAGACTCCAAAAGAGCATGTGCATACGATGGCAGAGGAACTCCATGCAATCTTGTAATATCAATATTGCGCATTCTCCATGCTCGCCATAGAATCGGAAGATCTGGAGAGCGCTCTCTATATATTGCATGATATAGCTCGTGAATTATCAAGGTGATAGCAGCTATCTCGTGTATGTATTGTTTAAGAGTAGCTTTTGTTGCCAACAACCATGTAAGCCATATAAGTGTGTCGAGCCAATGCCCTTGAGAACAGTGCATGCGATGCATTTCACCATATTCCGGATTGAGACCCAAGGCAGTGGCATGACCAATTCTATCGCCGCTTCGCAGGTCTAAGAAAAGTATAGCCTCATGAACAGCACGCATACCAGAGAGTATATGGGGAAAGTCTTCACCAGCATGATATGTGCTTTTACAAACACCCTTATAATTCAGATAACGAAAAACAGGAGCAAAAACTTCAGGGGAAGCTTCAAGTTCATTAGAAGCTGCATCCTTACCAACTAGGGCGCAAAAAAGGTCAGGATTGACAATCTCTAAATATTTACGCGCTTGCACCAGCGCACTGGCTTTCTGATAGAGCGATAGGCGCAGCCTTTGATGTCGATAGGTGAGGAGTGAGTCGTCGGCTTCTTTGATGAAATGCGCCACAAGCCCTAAGCCCATGGTAGGATGAGGAGGCAGGGAAGATTTCTTTATAAGTTGCCCATCACACATGATAAACTGCTGTGCAATTTTTGGACAGTGCGCACATGGTGTTATGCCAGAATTTTTTTGACCATAAACCCTGGTATAGCCGTCCCAAATAGCTTCCAACAATTTGATTGTTTTTTTATAATCATCCTTGGGGGCAAAACGCGCCTCTACATGTGCCAAATCGGGACCATACATACCGTAAAATTGTGTGAAGCGTTGCTGTGTATTCTTGTCCTCCAAAGGTTCACGAGCTCCCATGAGAGTTATATACTGGAACTGGTCAAAGCCGAATTGGTCTCGCTGTTGGACAAGCAGCCTAATATACTGATTTGTTAATAAAATATATGCATGTGCTAACATCGCTAGATAATGATTCCCCGTTTCGCGAAGATGACGCAACACATGCAGCCACATAATCCCTTCTCTTTGCAGTGTTGACGCACGTGACGGAACAGTACTGTGTCGGAAAGGATGTTGTGAGCTGTAAGGATAGTCATGATTAGCACCAGACAAAGCGTTGTAGATATCATACGGCTTGAGTGCGTCATTCGTAGAAGAGTAACTCTGGCAATTTGGTAATAATCTACACATGTACTCACGAATTCTAATTGCTCGGCACACTAGGGAAAATATGTCCCGAGGATTGGTGTCACATTGCTTGTAAAACTGTTGAACTTTCACATTACGAGCATATTCTTTAAGGAGCGATGCGAGGACTTCATAGCGATTTTCCAAAGTGTGAAGCCATACTAAGGAACATTCCGTCGTACCACTGAAGTGTATATGTAAATCATGCAAATTGCCTTGCATACCATCGTCACTCTGTATAAGGCTATGCAGACGATTATCCGATATGGATGGCAATGTTGCATACTGCAACGTTTTAAAAATTCTTTTCGCCGTGCATTGTAAATCTTCTCTTCTCAGGTAGTCATGAGATTCCCATGTGGCAGCAATGAATGGTACTGTACTCTGATGAGCCGTCACCTCACACTGCCATGCTTCGAGCATATTTTGCTTCACAAAAAGCTTGTTGTGATGAATTTCTAGTACGTCCATAGCATAGGGGGAATCATCTTTTTTACTTCCAAGAGTACGAAGGAGCATTTCTGCTAATGTTTTTGTATTTACAAAGGCAGCACTTACACGCTCTTTGTGCATGTGATCAGGGGTGCGTTGACTTTCGGTACGTAGTGCTAGAATACTAGATTTTTTAAAAACGCGACACAGCTCTTTGCTCGTATAGCATGTACATTGAGCATAGTGCGTCAAGACTTGGCTTGATGCGCAAAAAACACGAAAAACACTAAGCATAACTAATTTTTAGTTTTTTTTAATTCTTCGATGAAATCAAAAAACATCTTATCACTATTCACAATGCTCTTCTTTACTTCATAGTCAATATAAAAAACGTCGACAATTCTTTCAAAGGTCTCAGTGTCACATCCTTGGCGTATATCTTGCGATAAGCGTGGAAAGTATTCAGACAAATAAGAGATTATTTTTTTTGAATCAAATTGCCCTGTTTCTTTATTTAGACCAGCTTGCACACCGTGCTGCGAAAGTATTACAGAATGGTTAATATAAACTGTATTTAAAAGTTCATACAGGGTATCTTTATTTGATTTTTCACATTTAATCCTATATATGTTTAGTATTTTTTTAGAACAAATATTTAATTCTTCTGTTGTACAGGCATACTTTTTAGTCATATTTTTAAAATACATTTGAAATACAGAGTCGTTCTGCTTATCATGTTTTATATAAAATCCCCAAATTGGGCATGAAAATATATGCTGAAACACAGCATAGTTATCAACATCTTCTCGCTGATTGGAGTTCAAATGGTTGATTGTATCCATGAAAAAGCTATCATCAATAATCATTTTTTCAGATAATATAAAATCGTATTTTATTTTTAAAACTGGCCGTAGCAGTAAGCTTTCTTCAATGAGCACGCTATAAAAAAATGTTATTAAACAGCGATGTATATAATTTCCTAATAGAAAATTATCACTATGGTTCGTAAATGATTGGAGAGCACCAATAAATCGGTTCATGATTCGTGATGCCATTGTTGCATATAGTGCAGGCTCTATATTTTTCCTTGTATTATCAGACCAAGCCAATAAATAATGTATAAATAACATCAAATCAGTTTCATTGCTTTGTTTATTATCTCGATGTAGCAATTTTTTTGATACACTAGTGTACGGTTTTGCTTTAGCTCGCACATGTTCTTTAATAAAATTTTGCTTTTCATACGCAGATAAATTGTCAATTTTATAAACAGTTGTAAACAAGTCAAGTAACTCCTGTTCTGTCTGACATTTTACAATATCCCCCATCAATGAAAGAATTGGAAAAATAGAAATAATATGGCTTATTGAATTACTTTCTAAAATATTTCCTTCACAAAGTGTTATAAAAATCTTATGCCATGAAAATATTCCATCTTTCAACAAACTGAGTGTATTCATTCTATCACACAGTATATTGTCAAATGGCATAAAGTTTTTATGCACTTTATAAAAACCATCGAAATCGTGAAGAAATTCTGGAAATTTGCACTTATCTGCAAGTTCGCTTCTCCATGTCAAAACATCATGTTCATTTGGCAAGCGTAATGTCCCACAAAGTGTTATATCATTTGAATTCTTCATGTGTGACCAAAGAAGTGCTGATATTCTTTTTGAGGTTTTATAGAGTGGCTCTTCATGCTCTAAGTATAAGTATTGACTCATTATTTGTAGTATTTCTCTTTCTGTAAAAATAGATTTTCTATTTAAAATTTCACGAAACAAGCAGGCCTTAAATATATATACATATACTATTTCCGGATTCAAAATTGCAGCACGAATAAAGTTGACTTGCAATGCCAATATAGCAACATTAACGTAGCTCTTCGTAAAATTTGGCAGAAGCTCCATTCCTAATGTCACATGCCTTTTCTGTACAAGCGCCTCCATAAGATGCGTTATTCCATGCGGTGATTTTAATTCTTCGTGTAGTGAAAATGGCGAAAAACCAAATGCATGTATTTGTATGAAAAATATTTCACACAAACGAAATGCCAATTCATCCTCATCTAAAAGTTTATACTTATAATCAAAAATGGCATCAACAAGCTGAACTACAGTCCGAATAGGATTGTCAACAAGAGTTTTAATAAAAAAACGCCCTACTTGATTATGGCATCCAATCATCCGAAGGAATGTCCTAAATATTGATCCGAGGCTACATTCAACAATCTCGTTTGAGATGCTTTTTCTGATTCGTATTTGACGATTGTATAAATTTAATTGGCTTAATTCCACTTTTACATCAGTAGAGAAATTTGCAAGGCATAAACGGACGTTTGGTCTAAGAATTTTTAGAAGGTATTGCTCTGTAAGCTCATCAACCATTTCTCGTGTTGTTTTTTGGGGATTTCCTTTTATTTTTTTTGTAAGTTGCAAAGAAGTTATATGCTGCTGCCGAATAATTGTTGCAAATAAATCCATATCTCCAGAAATGATGACTATAAACTGTGGTGTTGTAAAGTATCGACGTAGTACTTCTAAAATGTGCCAGCCAATAGCAGGACGCGTATCCGTATCGTCGAGCGCTAAACAGCCTGTTGAAAAAATCTAACCGCTGAAAAAGGACAAAGAATGCATACTCCCAT
>CAYJIE010000130.1:0-5008 GCA_964370145.1 uncultured Oscillospiraceae bacterium | reverse complement strand
AAGATAATGTTGAGGACGATGATGAAGATACAGAAAGCGAAGAAAATACAGGGCGAGGGATATTTCATACCACACCGAATGAGAAAGCAAAGTTTAAGTATCCAATATTTCAAAACAAACCAAAATATGAAGAAAGGGAGATTAAAAGTTGAGTTTATACGGAAATTTGTACAGCGAAGATTTGCCATCGAGGGCGAAAACACTATATATGTATCTGCGTGACAGGACAGGCAAGAAAGGCGAATGTTGGCCTGCGATAAAAACTATCGCAAGGGACACTTCGATGTCTGTGTCAACAGTAAAACGAGCCATGAATGACTTGGTCAAACATGGGCTCGTGACAAAGGAAAGACGAACTCGCCCAAACAAGGGCGACACCTCGAATTTGTATAGGTTGGTATGATGCGGTTTTGATAGAGCGGAGAGAGTGGAGAGATGGCAAAAAAAGAGGCAATTCTGACAAGGGAGCAGTTTAACTTTTCGTTGAACTGCCCCCTTGTTCACTGTGAACCGCCTTGAAAAGAACAATTTATTATATTTATAACAGAGATAAAGATATAAGAGAGAAAAACAAGGAGAAAATACCAATAATTAGTTGAATTTTGCTATATTATGAGTTATAATTGATATATTGATTAATTCGCCGGAGGAAAAAGAAAAAGCAAGGGAGCGACAGCCATGAAATGCACACCGTACTATTCATTTTATATGGCAAGGGCATTAGAGAGTTTTAGTTTTGAAAACAGCCTTATTCCCGTATTTGCTTCCTCTGATATAAAAGTATTTCCCTTTCAAATTGCGGCGGCTCATTTTGCGCTAAAATCTCCATATCAAAAAGGAGTTGTTCTCTGTGATGAGAGCGGCATGGGCAAAACACATGAAGCTATGCTTATAATTTTGCAAAAATGGTTTGAGGGAAAGACAAAAATTTTAGTGTGTATACCTAATGCAGACTTGCTCATTCAATGGGAGCTATTGTTAGAAAAATACTATTCCGTGCCGTATATCGTGCTGACGAGTAAGGAAGATTGGAAAAATCATAGCTCAATCGAAAGTCCTAACGCTTTTGTGCAGAATGCAATTATATTATCCACATACGACTTCGTGTCAGAGCAGAGTGAGTCTGCAAATTCGGTATCATGGGATATTACGGTATTTGAAGAAGCCACCGCCCTCTCGAATGTCTATAAAACAGAGAATAAAATTGCAAAGTCACTTAAAGAAATAGCGAGTAGTTCTTTTAAAATCCTGCTGACAGGAACTCCTATCGAAAAAAATATCATGGATCTGTATGGGCTGATTTATTTTATAGATGAAAGTATTTTAGAAAATGAGCAAGAATTTTTGCAAAAATACCTACGAAAACCGGAGAATTATCCGGAACTTGCACAGCGTGTGAGTAAATACTGCTTTAGAACTCTTCGCTCGCAAGCAAAACAGTATGCCAAGATCACACAGCGTATTCCTCTAACATATGAATACACGCTCTCCGATAACGAGCAAGAGCTGTATAATATGCTTTTTAATTATTGCCAAAAGGAAAAAAAACGTGCATTCCCCGAAATGAATTCGTATGACTTAGCACTTAGACTGCTCGGAATTCAAAGCTCCTCAACAAAGGCAATAATCAAAACTCTCGAAAATATCAAGGCAAGAATGCAGGGCTTAGACACTGACGAAGAAATCGAAAATATGCTGACACTTGCCAAAACGATTAAAGCAGATGCCAAAATTCTTGCGTTACTAAGCGTTATTGACGACATTTTCAACTTCTTAGACAAATCCACTGCTAAAAGAAAAATACTGATTTTCACAGAGAGTGTAGAAACTCAAAAATATTTATATGCAAACTTACATGACAAATACAAAGTCGTACAATATAATGCGGAAAATGATTACAACAGTATAAAAGAGTTTAAGCAGTCAGCGGAAATCCTAATCTCAACAGATAACGGTGCAAGGGGTTTTGACCTTGAAGAATGTGCTGTTATTATTCAATACGACTTGCTGTACAACACTTTGAAAATGGAGCAGCGTATAAATCGTGTTCACCGAATCGGACAGCAAAACGATGTGCTTGTAATCTCATTTATAGATAAAAACAACTTTGCCGATGTGAGAAAACTCGAACTTGTCAACAAGAGAATGCTCGTTGCGGACGGCGTCCTTGGCATAAGTGATTATGTAGTCGGCGGCTTTACGGAAAACCTAAAAGATGCTATTGCAAGAGTTGCAAAAACCGCTCGTACCGCAAAGCAAGTTGAAAAAGACTACCAAGACACTTTGTCTACATATGAAAGTGAAAACAAAGCTATTGTGTTAGCCGCCGAGGAAAAACTCTTCACCACTTTTACACGAGAAATTGCAAGTAAAATCAATATTACCCCTAAGTATGCCGAAGAACAGAGCAAAATCATCAACGACAACTTGTGGGAGCTTGCAAAACACTTTTTCAATAATTATAATGAGAATAATGATGACTGCACTTTTGTTATAGATGATGAAGCGAGGACAGTAACCGCAACAAACTACACTGAATTACCCGTGCTTTTCTACTATTGGAACGGAAGTCAAAACACGAGATATTACAGTAAAAAGCAATACGGTATGGCAAAGAATTTCAAACCGTCACATTCAAGAATCACTTTGACAAGCATAATCGGCAAAGGCATAATCAGGGAGTTTGAGTGTGCTAATGAGGGCACTGTTGTGGTAAGCGATGAAACCCCACCTTGTGTTATAGGGCTTTACAATGTCGAAATAAGGAATGAAGATTATATCTGTAAACAAGCGCCGTTGCTCATAGGCAGAACATATACGGGAGAAATTTTGCCCCATGACAAGTGTGAGGAGATTTTATCTCTATCGGTAAAGTCGTACAGTCAAAGCGGTAGCCTTAGCCCTTCGTGGCTTAAAACAAACCCAAAGCCGCACGCGCTTGATAAAGATGTAAGCATAGATGATTTAATATCTGGGGAGAGAGCGAACCTAAGCGAAGTGCAAATTTTAGAGATAGATAATATAAAGCTCAGACTGTCACAGGCTAAGTCAAAACTTGGGCATAAAATTGACGACTTGAGGGCAAAAGTTACAAAAATTGAAAAAGAACTTGAAAATCAATCGGACAGAATGGAGATACTAAAGATAAACCGCCTAAAGAACCAAGCTGTGTCAGAGCTTCGTAAACAGCAAGAGAAGCAATTTTTTGAGGAAATGCAGCTTGAAGTAGCGGCAGAGGAGCGAATAGCTGAATTTTTTTGCGAAGATCGGCTTTCGGTAAAAGTTGTGAGACAGTTTGTGGTTGAAATTCGGAATTCGGAAAGCGGAATTCGGAATTAAGGGGAGGAAATGTATGAGTGAAAATATTATTTTGGATAAAAGCAAACATTTTGCATTGCGAATTATTAAGTTGCATAAGTATCTTCGTGACGAGAAAAAAGAATATGTTTTATCAAAACAGCTGTTGAGAAGCGGTACAAGCATAGGAGCAAATGTCCGTGAAAGCGTGCGTGGTCAGTCAAAGCCTGACTTTTATTCAAAATTAAATATTTCACTAAAAGAAGCTGATGAAAGTGCATATTGGCTTGAACTGTTACACGAAAGTGATTATCTTGATACAAAGCAATTTGAGAGCCTCTATAAGGATTGTAACGAAATAATAGCTTTATTAGTTGCAATAACAAAAACTCAAAAAGGAGAAAAAATAAATGAAAAATGATAATTTCGAATTCCGAATTCCGAATTCCGCATTAGTACCAAGCTCCTCATTAGATATAGAGCAAACCAACAAAGACAAGCTAAGGGCAATATTCCCTGAGTGCTTTGTCGAGGGTGCTCTCGATATAGACAAGCTACTGTCGCTTTGCGGTGAGTACATAGACAATGATTTTGAAAAATACAAGTTCGAGTGGAAGGGCAAGTCGGAGAGTCTTAGACTTGCACAAAAACGCTCTACGGGAACACTTCGTCCGTGCAAGGAGGAGAGTGTTAATTTTGATGAGACCGAAAATGTTTACATAGAGGGCGATAATTTAGAAGTGCTCAAGCTGTTGCAAACGGCATATTATCGCAAGGTGAAAATGATTTATATTGACCCTCCGTATAACACCGGAAATGATTTTGTGTATGAGGACGATTTCAAAGACCCAATGGCAAAGTACAAAGAAGTGACAAGTCAAACAACAAAGTCCAACCCCGAAACAATGGGGAGGTATCACACAAATTGGCTCAATATGATGTATCCAAGACTTAGACTTGCAAGCAATCTGCTCAGAGATGACGGCGTAATTTTCATAAGCATTGATGATAATGAGGTGTTTAACCTTAAAAAAGTGTGTGATGAAGTGTTTGGTGAGGAGAATTTTGTTGCACAAATACCGTGGAGAAAAAGAACCGCAAAATCTGATGTTCCTTTCGGTGTTTCACAGGATTTTGAATGGCTACTATGCTATGCCAAAACACGAGAATTTTTTGCTTGTTTAGAGGGCGGAACACGAAAATATTATGAAAGTGATGATTTGCCAAACAGACCGTGGAGAATACATGACCTTACAAAACAAACAAGTGCAAGTGAACGTCCTAATAGCTTTTTTACTATGGTTAATCCTAAAACAGGAAAAGAATATCCAGCAAATCCAAATAGGACGTGGGCAATCACAAAAGAAACTTTTGAAAAATACTATAATGATAATAGAATTGTTTTCCCAGATGACTATGACTTTTTAAGTATTTCTAAGCCTGCCTTTAGGTATTTTAAGGAAGATGACATGGAAAAGGCGGGAGAAAAATTTGGATTTATTCCTGTAAGCACCAAGCTACCTGATGAAATAGGTATGACCCAAGATGGAACAAAAGAAATAACAGAGATATTTGAAAATAAAATTTTTGGTTTTCCAAAACCATTAGAATTAATAAAATATTTCATTAAAGCAGTTACATCAATAAAAACGGCAGACTCTCCAATTATCCTTGATTTCTTTTCCGGCTCTGCGACAACCGCTCATGCGGT
>CAYJIE010000129.1:0-5054 GCA_964370145.1 uncultured Oscillospiraceae bacterium | reverse complement strand
ACAATCCATTAAATAAAATATTCGATCGGAGATAGATGTCGCATGTGTGGTATAGCAGGGTTCATAAACTTAAACAAAACAGGTGTTGATCGAGGAGATGTGCGCCTAAAAATAATGAATGAAATTCAAGCGCATAGAGGTCCTGACGGCGAGGGGACTTGGCTTCATGAAAACAAGCACATCGGCTTTGCCCATCGCCGCTTATCTATTATTGATTTGGATACAGGTGCACAACCTATGTCCGACTCAGGCGGCAACTGGGTTTGTTTTAACGGTGAAATTTACAATTTTATAGAAGTAAAAGCACAGTTGGATTTTGACTTCAAAACCAACAGCGATACAGAAGTAATTTTAGCCGCTTATCGCAAATGGGGCGAAGATTGTGTGAGTCATTTCAACGGAATGTTTGCTTTTGCATTATGGGATGAGCAAAAGCAAGTCTTTTTTTGTGCAAGAGACCGGTTTGGGATTAAGCCATTTTACTACACAATTCAGGAAAACACCTTTTACTTTGCCTCTGAAATGAAAACCTTGCTACCGTTCTTACCAGACATAAAGACAGACTCCAACGGTTTCAAGGACTACCTGTTTTTTCAATTTTGTATGCATGAAAAAACAATGTTTGAGGGCATACATCAACTCAGGCCCGGTCACCGTATTGTAATAAAAAACGGACACATTGATATTAAAAGATACTGGCAGGTATACTTTGAGATAGACCTTGAACACACCCAAAAATATTTTGAAGACATGCTTGAGGAATATTTTTTATCCTCTATTGACTACCATGTTCGTTCAGATGTCCCCGTAGGAGGATATGTGAGTGGCGGTGTTGATTCCTCCATTGTCTCAGCAATAGCAACTGAGGCACTGGGCGGAAATTACATGGGTTTTTCCGGAAGATTTAATCTTGGCAGTCAATATGACGAAAGCATGTATGCAAATTTATTGGCTGATAAATGTAACTTTACCTTAAAAATGCTTACCATTGGCCCTCAAGATTTTATAGATAATATCGAAAACATTATCTACTATCTTGATTGTCCCATAGCAGGCCCCGGAAGTTTTCCTCAATACATGGTATCTCAACTTGCTTCAAAGCACAGAAAAGTAGTGTTAGGTGGTCAAGGCGGAGATGAAATATTCGGTGGCTATACGAGGTACTTAGTGGCATATTTAGAGAGGTGCTTAGTCGGTGCCATTGATGATAGCGCAGGCCCTAATATAAATAACCCCTATATAGTTACATTAGAGAGCATAATACCCAGCATGGTGTCTCTTCAACAATATAAGCCTATGATTAAGAGCTTTTTTGAGAAAGGAATGTTTGACAGCCCTGACGAAAGATATTATCAGCTTGTAAATAGGGCCCCTTCAATAGGTAATTGTATAAATTGGGAAAAAACCGGAGATTATAACCCTCTTGAAAGTTTTAAGAAAGTATTTAATGCTGAAAATATAAAAGTTGCAAGTTATTTGGACAGAATGATTCACTTCGATTTTAAGACACTTCTGCCTGCATTATTACACGTTGAGGATAGAGTTAGCATGGCACATGGTATAGAAAGTAGAGTTCCTTTCTTGGATCATCGTATCGTAGAATTAGTCGCACAAATTCCTGCAAATATGAAGTTCAAGAATGGCCAAATGAAATACATTCTAAGAAGTTCAATGGAAAAATATGTACCGTCGGAAATTATCAATAGAAAAGATAAAATGGGCTTCCCAACACCATTCGCACAGTGGGCAAAAAGCGAAACCCGTGACTTTATAATGGATATTTTGAGTACACAGAAAGCTTCTAATCGAGAGCTTATAAATAATAAAGCAGTTATACAAAGTATTGAAAAAGAAGGTAACTTTGGTCGAAACCTGTGGGGAATGTTATGTCTTGAGCTGTGGCAGCGTAATTTTCATGATAAATCGCATTATTATAGAGAAATGCTTAATTCTAACTGAAAAAAATCAATGGGTGCGTATTATATAACAGTAAGCACTCTCTCCAAAAAAATTTCCCTTGGAATTAAACTGTACAATATATGTCAGTTTACCTCCAAGGGATATTATTGTGCAATTCCGCTCTTTACTTCTACCCTCTCGCCAATAAGCTCGAAGAGCATCTAACGAAGTCGCTCCTCATTTTCATTGCCATCAGCAAGCTCTTTTAGCTCCTCAACTCGCTCAATTGAGCCCCCCTTGCTTGCTGTCCCCTTGCAAAATAAATATCTTCTTATACGATGTCTTATCGACCTTCCCGCCGTCAAGGACAAGCTCCTCATAGAGCTTCTCGCCCGGACGAAGCCCTGTAATTTTAATATCAACATCAACATTTGGGACTTTTCCCGAAAGCCTTATAAGGCTACTCGCAAGCTCATAAATCTTCACAGGCTCGCCCCATGTAAGGACAAAAAGCTCTGAATTTTTTGCAAATACACCTGCTTAAAGCACAAGCGAGACCGCCTCTTTAATAATCATAAAGCACCTTGTCATATCTCTGTGCGTAACCGTCACAGGCCCGCCTTTGGCAATTTACTTCTTAAAGAGTGGGGTTACAGAGCCATTCGACTCTAAAACATTTCCAAAACACACTGCCACCATCTTACAGCCGTTTTCAAGCACTTGACGACATAGCTCCGAGCCAATAGAGCCGACACCACCTAAAACAAGCACCACTTTACCCTCAACAAGTTCACGGTTTAGCGGATTTTCAATTTCAATAGGCACACGGAACAATAAGTCCTCGATTGATACTTCCTTTAGCGCCGACATCTCACCTGACATGTATTTTTCAGTGGCAATCGCATGACGAAACACTCTTGTTGGCAAATTTGCAGGGGGTAACTTTATCCAAAATATCAACCATTTCTTTTTTTCGGCTGAAGGTATCGCAATGATTATCTCATCAATTCCAAGCGTCTCACAGGGTTTTGGTGTGTCTGCAAGTTTTCCTCAACCAGAAATTCCATGCATACACCTCTCATGTTTTTCTTCATTGTCGTCCACAAACGCTATTGGATTAGATTGTGGGAAGCATTGTTTTCAAGCTATTTTGCAAGCATTACACCCGTATCACCGGCACCGACTATTAGCACTCGCCTTGTCTTTCCGTGTCTTTTATTAAGTAAAATTGATGCCCATTTTTATATTCTCGGCACACCCCCTTAGAAGAGATGAAAATACAAAAAACAACATACAGTAAATAATTGTGATGGAACCTGAAATTAAACTTAAAACAGAAAATTTCAATACAAGTATCACACTTGCCGTAAACACTATAGCGACACCTTATGTAATTAACTCTGCAAAGCCAAAATATGTAAGCAAATTTTTATAACTGCCTACAACAAAACTAAAAGTCATAGTTGTAACTATTGCACCCAAAATAAATACAGCGAGTGAGCTGTAATAATCTGTCGGTATTAAAAATTCAAACCTTCGGAGTACCGCAAGCACACTGGACATTACAATAATGACCATGTCAAGCATGACAAACCCGCACGTTCTTACTCCCTTTTTCAATGTTCTGCCCCTTTGTTCTAGTGTTTTGTTCCTAAAAATTTTATCATGTTTTTGTACTTTTGTCAAACAGTAAGCAATGGGGTGCGGACAAAAAGCTGGACAGAGGAGGGACAAATGTACAGCTATGCAGAGAAAAAGAAAGCGATAGAGGAACTTGGTCTAAACATAAAGCGCGGAGCATTGAAGAATTGGATAAATGAGATAGTGCCCGAAAAAAGAATTGAATTGCAAAGCAAGCAAAACTGTGGTAAACTGTAGCCAAGAAGAAAAAGAGCGAGCACTGGCAATGCTATGTGCACGACAAAAGACAGCAGCGCAGATATCTGAAGAACTTGGAGTGAGTAGAGCAGTTTTGTACAAATGGCGACGCAAACTCCTAATACGAGAAAGGGATTTGCAAATGCCAAAAAGAGAACGAGGCACAGAGGAGCTACAGGCAAAAAATGCTGCATTAATAGAAGAATTGCAGCGAGTAAAAGCAGAGCTTGAAGAGATGGAGAAAAAGCTCTAACGAGCAAAATTCGAATATGATGTATTGGAGAAAGCCGGTGAAATACTAAAAAAAGAAGAGGGCGTCAACCTGCAAACAATGACTAACAGAGAGAAAGCTGTGTTGGTTGGCGCCCTACGAGACACATATTCTTTAACTGAACTTTTTGTATATTTGAAACTATCCAAGAGCAGTTATTTCTACCAAGTTAAAGCTATACAAAAAGAAGATAAGTACGCGGACTTACGCAAAGACATCTGTAAAGAATTTGAAAAAGCAAATTCTTCTTATGGGTATAGGCGGATATGTATCGCACTAAAAAACTTAGGAAAATGTGTATCTGAAAAAGTTGTACGACGGATTATGAAGCAAGAAAGTCTTGTTGTGCCTTATGTGAGGAAAAGGAAATACAATTCATATTTGGGCGAGATTTCACCTGCGGTAGAGAATGTCATACAGCGTGACTTTCATGCAGATGCCCCTAACCAAAAGTGGCTAACAGATATTACTGAGTTTAATATTCCTGCAGGAAAAGTTTATCTTGTTCCCATGATTGATTGCTTTGATGGCATGGCGGTGGCATGGTCTATCGGTACAAGCCCTAATGCAAAACTTTGTAATTCTATGCTGGATAAAGCTATTTCACAACTTGGTGATGAGAGACCTATTGTTCATTCAGATAGAGGTGGGCATTTCAGGTGGCCGGGTTGGATTTCGCGCATGAAGAAGGCGAATCTTACTCGATCTATGTCCAAGAAGGGTTGTTCGCCGGACAATGCTGCCTGCGAGGGCTTTTTCGGGAGGCTGAAAAACGAAATGTTCTACGGCAGGAAATGGGAAGGTATTTCCATTGAGACTTTTATTGACCTTTTGGACAACTATATTCACTGGTATAATGAGGAGCGGATTAAATTATCTTTAGGCGGACTTAGCCCTGTTCAATTCAGACAGGCTTTTTCACTTATTTAAGTCCAGCTTTTTGTCCGCACCCCCCCAATCAATTTCAACACGGAGGTTTTTATGAAAATTTTAGTCACTGGTTTTG
>CAYJIE010000128.1:0-5179 GCA_964370145.1 uncultured Oscillospiraceae bacterium | reverse complement strand
GAATATTAACTCCATCGGCTTCTTCTATACATAATTTAATTGGCTGAGTAAAATACAACACATACATTTAATCACCCTAAACTGATTTGTACAAGCTACTCTCTTATTCAAGGTTTGCATATAAAACACTTTGTCCATTCAGATGTTATACTTTCCCAAACAGGTTCTTTCACTCCGTGAGGAAAGGTATAAATTGCTCCATCGCTGAGAAATATAGGATCACCATTGCAAGTGGCAAATACAAATGCATTTGCTACTTGATATTCTTTTTGCAATGCTTCCAACTTATTTGCAGGAAAAAATCTCACTGCGCCTATTTCAGTGCTGATTTCCACATCAATAGGATTATAAGATTTATAAAACGCCACCAGATTCGTTGGAACGATACATGGTATATTGGTTTCTACTGAAAAACAGTTTTCTTTATCATCAGAAATAACATAATCCTTAAATTCTTCAAATGTCATTTTGCACCTCCTAAATCGCAAAACTCGGATAACATTTGTCAATCATATACACTCGTATTCTTTCAGCAAAATGTCTATCGTGTACTGACTTGCCGACTGTATAGGAAATCAAAATAATGCCTACACTCACAGATACAATAATACCCGCAGGACCGCCCCAAATTCCTTGTGCAGCGATTGAAACAGCCAACAGTGATAACGAAAACAATGCTTGTTTTCCTACTTGCATTAATGCTTCTTTAGTTGCAACGCCATTTATTTTTAGCTTGATGAATTGGTATGCAGAAAATACGGTGATAGTTAATGCACCGACCACTCCCATATTTATCATCTTTGAAATGTTTTCCGTAATAGTAATTCCTAAGTTGCCTATGGTTTCAGCCACTGCTCTGCTCGCAATTTCACCGATAGTTCGACCTATACCATACCCAACTAATGCTAAAGCACCTGATTCAAGTCCAGATTTACCACCTTCGATTGCTGCTAACTTAATCGTTTCAGGGGTGACACCAGACTGTGCGAGAGTAGCAATAAATCCTATTGTTGCACCTACTCCAACGCCTATTGCTACTGCAAGTCCAATTCCTCTAAGTTCATTTTTGAAAACTCTCTTAGAATTTGTTTTTTTAAGCATTTTGTCTTTGTCAATCGTCGGTGCATCGGTTTCATTTTGGAAATTTCCATCGTGCCCTTGTTCAAGGTGGTCAGCACGATTTTTGTAGAATTTAATATTATCGGGATCAGCTTGATGTTCGGGATGGTCGGCAACATTTTTTTGATGATGCCCTTCTACTCCTCTTACTCCTGATTTAGGATTTTGTGTTTTGCCATCAACAACTTTAGGCTTATTAACTGTATCAGGTCTTTTTTCTAAGATTTCAGCTCGCTCACTTTTAGACCAATTTGCCGAACCTTTTCCACCCATTTTCACATCAGCAGCTTCATAGTCCCAAGCTAAATTCACGCCATCTGAACGCGCACCTGTATAGTTAGGATTCTCAGCTAACTTCTGTACAACTTTTTGAGCAAGTCTATCTCGTTTCGCACCTAATGATGTGAGAAATCCATTCAACTGCGTATTAAACCCTGTTGTTGCATTAGCAGTTACCATAGAAGTATTGGCTATCGCAACAGATGAAATACCTCCGGCATAAGCTGATGTGATGCTGCTTTTAGGCATAGACGTTTGCTGATAATAAGTCAAGCTCTTATTATTTTTTAGAGTTGTCAACATATAATCACCTCAAGTTTCTCTCGCATTCAATGGAATATCGAGTTAGTGCAAGTTTGCCGTCATCATCCAACTTGTTAAAAATATAGGCATAAACATGATTGTAATAAATCAGTGTTTCGTTGAACAAGCGAGAGGCATCATAAGCAAATAGAGATTTAGATGCAAGGGTAAATAACTGATTTTGGTTTTTGTATTTACTCTCATCTGTTTTGAATTGCTTAAATGCTTTCGCAAATGATTCTGCAGCACTTTTGTTATACGAAACATTCTTCTTGTACTCCAAATTTCTCATTTTGGCACTTATCAAATCCGTGTATTCTTTTGTGAGGGTATCATAAATCTTGCTCTGTTCCTCGCTCAAGAAGTCTTTGTTTATCTTAGCATCAATCATACCTAAGTCTACTAATACTTTATCAAATTGCTCATGTGTTGTAGAATTTTGCAAATTCGATTTAACTTGATAAAGTTTCTTCAAAAGAGCGTTGTTTTGTGTGTCTATGTCTTTATGTATTGCATCTATGGATGCTTGTTCATTATCTGCTATTGCTTGAATAGCGGCGTTTAAGCGATTTTCGTATATAGCAATATCAGCTACAACATAATCGCTCATTTCAACATTTTCTGAAAAGAATGCCAATGCCACGCTTGCTTGCTCAACGAAGGCTTTTCTATCCTCAAAAGAGGGCAGTGTTTCTGCTAAAGCACAAAGAAAATCGTAATATGTATCAAATATCTCTTTATCTCCTGAATTACGATTGAAAATATTGCGCCCTACTAATAGGGCTTCCGAGATTTTTCCCGTATTTTTATAATTGTTAAATAATCCTATCATCAACATTACCTCCAAATATTTTTTCCCACTTGTAAAGTTCGACGAGCCATATTTTTACAATGGGATATGGTCGAAAAAATCCGATACATTTTTTAGCGATCCAATTTTGTTATTGATTTCATTTACATCATAACCACTTATAGTATCTTCAAGTTGATTGATGTATTTACTCCATTCTTCTTCTAAGCCTTCTGCTGCGATATTAAATGCATTTTCTGTTTGCTCCCAATACTCTCTAATGCCATTACGAAATTTTTCATTTACTTTATTCTCTTCAAAAGCAGACACAATTTTTTGTGCAACTTTTTTCTCCCAGCCACCGCCAAACAGTTTAATTAAGCCTAATGTAACGGTAAGTGCAAGTGCAACAGCAAGACCAATTGGCCCCATAATAGGCAAGTAGAATAAATTTGAAAAAATTGCACCTGCCGCACCCGCTGCACCAAATCCAAGTGATATCAAATTTGTTGCTACATATGCAGATGTAGCAACAAAGGTCGCTAACCCACCAATCATTCCTGCTTTAGCTAAAGCAGAAGCAAATGCCCAACCAGCATCAAAATCAGCTTCGATACTTTGTTTCGCAAAAGAAGTACCAATATCATCAGCGTAGGATTGAATATAGTCATCGGTTTTCTTTGACAGTTTTTCAGACTTTGCTAAAAGGATAGATTCACATCGCTCTTGCACCAAGCTTTGTAGATAGCTTCCAAACTGTTCAACATCATCTTTTTTGTTTCGGATACCCCTGTTTTTCATTAACAAAATAAGATTATCTGTATTTATTGTTTCCGAAACATAGGTACTAAACTCGTTAATAGATTCTGCTTCAAGGTCTTTAATGGAGGAAAGTACATCATTTTTACGCTTATCATTGCCTTGAACACGAGCAAGTTCATTAGCGTTGATCTCAGCTAATAAATCGACATACTTATCCTTTTCGGCTACAATATTTTCGTATTTCTGTAATTCATTTTCCAAGTTGGGTTTTCTTACTTTCACATACTCCCGAACATATCCTTTTACTCGTTCGTTGATAATTTCCGGTAGCATTTCGAGTATTTCTTTCAACGAATCATTAAAGCGAGCGCTCAAATCCGGTATATCTGTTGTATAGGTATAAAAGCGATCTCGCAACTCATGTTTTCCATACCCCTCATAATCGTATCCAGATGCTCCTTTGCGGCTTGTCCAATATTCATCTGGAAGTGTTTTTAATAGGTTTTTGCACCCAACATTTAATATTTCTTTAAGCTGTACTCTGTTTCCGTTGTTTACAGCATGAGATTGTGATGCTAATACGAACAAATTTGCTAAGGGCTTTAATTTGTTTTTATCTTTTTGTTCCCAAACCGGCAATTCTGTTATATTTCTCTTTAGATATGTAATATCTTCAATTCTCATAAAGCCATTTGCTTGTGAGAGATATATAATGATATCCGCCCTTTGCGTTGCTTTGAAAGTTATATCGTCATCACTCTCTGTTTCTGTACCAAATCCGGGCAAGTCAACAATATCGCAAGTTGAAAGAATGGGCGCATCTATAAACATAACCGCAGAGCCAGCCTGTTTGCTGTAGTTTTCACCTTGACGAGTACCAAAAGATTTTAGTATTTCTGCACCACCTGCACCAATCTTCCATTTTCGACAATAAGCCTCATCATATAATTGACGCTCATTCCATAAGGTTTCATTGCCCACCTGATTTGAAAAAACCCACACATCTTCTTCAATAAAATTAGGTTTATCGCTAATATGCTTTATGTAAACCGCTATTGAAGTCGTAGGAGTCCAAGATGTAGGCATTTTTTCTGCACCGAGCAGGGCGTTGATAAGCGTACTTTTTCCCGTATCAGAACGACCTACAATGGTTACTTGCGGTTTAGATACATTATTTAGCACACCTGTCTGCAAATCGACAATATATTTTTCTTTTTCTTCAGTTGCAATTGCCAAAGAATCCAAAGCCGATGCAATATAATCGGAAATGCTATTTTTAGTGAAATCAACCTTTTTCCAGCTGTTGGTTACATCAAGCGGCTTAGAAATGGGTTTTGTCCATCCGGTTATTTCATCTAATGTCGCTCCTGTTTTTTCTGCAATTTTTTGAATGGCTTGCCAAGGCATATTGCTTGCATCTTTTTCCCATCTTGAAATTTGGGATTGCTCAACACCGAGCAATTCGGAAAATTCAGATTGAGTTTTGATTTTAAGCTTGTCCTCACGAAAAGATTTTAAGTCCATAAATTGACCTCCATTTTCTTTATTAAGTTTTATCTTGTCTTTAGTATATAATATATAAAATCACCTGTCAAGAGTTATTATGCAAATTTGCATAATAACATTTTATTAATTTGCATAATAACATTTTATTAATTTGCATAATAACATTTTATTAATTTGCATAATTTCAATTTGTAAATATTTTCTTTACGATAATTAGATTATATCAAATGAGTTGGACAATATTTTGGGTGTTAGAAATAAGTTGAATTTTTTGTTGCTATTTTTATAAACTTATCGCCACAAACATTCTAAGTATACTGACATCAAGGATTATGAAAGCTTACGAACACTGGAAACAAGAGCAGAACACAAAGAAAGCTATAACTGCATAGACAAAAAGCCGATGGAATATAAACTCCA